>JBKJNG010000469.1:0-4887 GCA_046596065.1 Phnomibacter sp.
GCCAATTATTGCGTTAGCCTTTTCAGTGACTTAACCAGGTATGTAACCATGCAAAACCTTTTTCATGATGGTGGGTTTAGTTTTTCCGGCGTAACTCAGGGAGTGATTGACCAGATGGAAAAATAATTTTCTGTGCCTTACGCCGATTTACTTCAAATTCAGCTTTAACTGAAAAACTATATTTACGACAGATGAAAAAAGCCACCCATAAGGTGGCTTTTTTGTATTTCAATAGTTTTGAACTTAATATTCATCCTCATTAAAAAAGAAATCATCCTGTGTAGAGAAATCCGGCCAGATATCTTCAAGACTTTCATATATCTCTGCATCGTCATCTAACTCTTGCAAATTTTCTATAACCTCGATGGGTGCCCCGGAACGTATAGCGTAATCAATCAGTTCATCTTTTGTCGCTGGCCAGGGCGCATCTTCCAGGTGAGAAGCCAATTCAGTTGTCCAAAACATGTTATGTACCCTCCTTCAAATTTTTCGCAAAAGTAGCCGTATCAAACAAATAACCAAATGAAGTTGTAAACAACAGTGTTAAATGCCGTTACATTAGCCTTATTTTCAAAATAAACAGCCTTTTTTATCACCACTATTGCTATACCCGGGCTTAATGTATTACCGTGACACCATATTTAAGGAACGCTTCTTCTTACTTTTACCCGCAACATACAAAGATGATTATGCTAAAAGCAACGGGGGTTAAAAAGAAATATGGAGAACTGGAAGTATTGAAAGGAGTAGATATTGCAATTGAGGCGGGCGAAGTTGTGAGCATTGTTGGCTCATCAGGAGCTGGGAAAAGCACTTTTTTACATATTGCTGGTACGCTTGATAACCCGGACTCTGGTTCCGTTGTAATTAATAACATACAAGCTTCTGATCTGCGTGGGAACGCTTTATCCGCTTTCAGAAACCGCCATATCGGCTTCATATTTCAATTTCACCACCTGTTGCCGGAATTTACGGCATTGGAAAATGTTTGCATTCCCGGATGGATTGCCGGCAATAACAAAGGCAAAATAGAAAGCCGGGCTAAAGAATTACTTGAATTGCTGAATCTTTCCGAAAGACTACTGAATAAACCAAACCAACTATCAGGTGGCGAACAACAAAGAGTTGCTGTTGCAAGGGCATTGATAAACAAACCCGACATTGTATTTGCCGATGAACCAACAGGCAACCTTGATAGCGTACATGCCCGCGACCTGCACCAGCTGTTCTTTACTTTAAGGAAAGAACTGAACCAAACATTTTTGATTGTAACGCATAACGAAGAACTGGCAGACCTAAGCGACCGAAAACTGGTTATGAAGGATGGCGTGATTGTAGACTGATGAAAAAGACAAGTTACCAGTTCCGGGGGCCAGTGCATATTCAATTAAAATGCCTGATGAATGCCTAAATGACCACCGTCAATGAATTCATTTGTTATTTCTTGAGCAGAATAAATAGCTATTTCAGTCAGTGTAAAATGTAAGGTTTATTTAGCTGTTTGCGCAATGGGATGGGAGGGAAAATCCTTTTTGTACCGGCGGCGGCACGAACGATGCTTTCTAATGAAACCTGTGGCGCAGGTACAAAAAGATTGGAAGGAACAGCCCGGCCCCGGCGCAGCAACGCACTTGAAATAGTATGGAACCCGCCGCGCCGGGGTGCGCCAAAAATGTATTCGCAACTATAGCACTACGCTTCTACCCTTTTCATTTTAGGAACAAGCACATGCATAACTAGCCAGGCAACTATATAAGAGAAGGCGCAAACGGCAAACATGATGTAGTATGCAATCTCGATTTTACCAATTGCCCGGTAATGCACAAACAAATTCTTTTGGACTGCAGCGGACAAAAATATTCCTCCAACTGAACCGAACATGCCACCAATGCCTGTTACACTTGCTGTTGCATTCTTTGGAAACATGTCGCTCACTGTGGTAAAAATGTTGGCGCTCCAGGCCTGGTGTGCGGCTGCGGCTATTCCTATAACAATTACGGCATACCACATACTTGCGCTGCCTGCCAATTGGGCAAATAATATGGGTATCACAAAAAATGCGTAGATAAGCATGGAAGTTTTTCTTGCTTTAAACACGGGCCATCCCTTTTTAATAAAATACATGGGAAGCCACCCTCCATAAATACTACCAAAAGTGCTAATGGTATAAACTAAAGCAACGGGAAACATCAGGTTTGTGTTTCGTATTTTGTATTCACTCTGTAAAAAATCTGGTAACCAAAAAAGGTAAAACCACCAGATGGGATCGGTTAACAACTTACCTATTGCAAAAGCCCATGTTTGCTTAAAACCCAGCAACTGGCGCCAGGATAATTTGTATTCATCTATTGCAGCCTGCCCCTGCAACTCATCTTTATCGCTGTGTATGTAGGCAAATTCTGCCTCGCCCAAACGCTTTTGCTTAGAAGGAATATCGTATAAAACAAACCAGAAAAACAACCAGATGAACCCCAATGCACCGGTTATGATGAAGGCCCATTGCCATCCCCATTTTACTGCAATCCAGGGAACGGTAAGCGGAGCGATAATGGCACCGATGTTGGCCCCGGAATTGAAAAGCCCTGTCGCAAAAGCCCGTTCTTTTTTGGGAAACCACTCTGCCACTGTTTTAATAGCGGCCGGAAAATTTCCGGCTTCACTTAATCCCAGCGCCGCCCTTGCTATTGCAAAACCAAACACATTGGTTGCTAAAGCATGTGCAATTGCGGCAACACTCCAAAAGCCTGTTGCTAATGCATAACCAATCTTTGTTCCTAATTTATCAACCATTCTGCCTGCCAATAACAACCCAACAGCATATGCAACTTTAAATGCAATTTCAATATTTGCATAATCGCCATCGTCCCAATGTAACTCTTCGGTTAATGTTGATTTTAAAAGGCTGATAACAGCACGATCGAGATAATTGATGGTGGTAGCAAAAAAAATAAGGCCGCAAATCGTCCAGCGATATTTTCCGATGACAGCATTGTTCATAAGGCGGCAATTGATTTAAAATACACATTGGCAATTGAGCATATACAAAAACATCTAAATCATTCAAGTGCCGTTTATTTATTACGGATACTTTTAATCATAGCTAATGCATGTATGGTATCAGCCGTAAGCTGTTCATAATTTTTTTCTTCCATTACCTGTTTTGTAATAAGCTTACTTCCCATACCCACAGCTACAACGCCAGCGTTAAACCAGCCTTTTAAATTTGTTTCTTCCAGTTCAACGCCACCGGTTGGCATAAACAATAAACCCGGAAATAATTCTTTAATAGTGCTCATAAAGGATGGGCCAAGCAGGTTACCGGGAAACAATTTTATAAACTTTGCACCCAGGTTTTCCGCAGCAATAATTTCAGAAGGTGTCATGCAGCCCGGCACCCACAACATGTTGTTTTTATCTGCCACTTTTACTACGGCTTCAATAAGGCCGGGGCTTATTAAATAGTCGGCGCCTGCATCTACAAAAGCCCGCGCAGTTTCGCCATTTTTTATGGTGCCAATACCCAGGTACATACCTTTTAACTCCGTATCACAAACATTGCGCATCAGCTTAAAATTTGCCAGCGCGGCCTCACCCCTGTTGGTATACTCCACCGCCCTTATGCCAGCTTTGTATAAAGCTTTTAATACTGTAATACTTACTGCGCCATCTTTATGAAAATACAATGGCAGTAATCCCTGTTCGGGAATAAAATGTAGAATTTCTGTCTTTTTCTCCATAATTTATTATGTAGGTAAATGTTTGTAATGGCATAAAAACTAATAACGCAAGCTTTTTAATTCTTTGGAAAAGGCATAAAATGGCACACCTGATAATAACCTTTCATATGCCTTAACAGCGGTGGAAGATACGGCTATAACCATCGATTGCTTTAAAACCGAAATGGATTTTTACGCAAACGTATCCCTACATTTTTTACCTGCAAACCCTTTACAGCGGCCGCTTTCTGTATATTTTTACAGCGGGCTTCCTGCTATATTTCTTTAACAGAGCCATATTTCGATATATTTCTAATCACTAAAAAATTAACGATTGATAATGTCAAAGAAAGTGGTTACCATGGGCGAGATAATGCTACGCCTATCCACCCCCGATTTCAAACGCTTTGTTCAGGCCGACAGTTTTGATGTAACCTATGGTGGTGGCGAAGCCAATGTGGCCGCTGCATTGTGCAACTACGGCCTTAACGGAACCTTTGTTACCAAAGTACCTAACAACCCCATTGGCCAGTCTGCCATAAATCATTTGCGCAGGTATGGGGTAGATACACAATTCATTGTACGGGGTGGTGAAAGACTTGGTATTTATTTCCTGGAAACAGGTGCTTCCATGCGTGCTTCGCAGGTTGTGTACGACAGGGCAAATGCATCGATTTCAGATGTTGATATCAGTGAATTTGATTTTGATAAAATATTGGATGGCGCCGATTGGTTTCATACAACAGGCATTACCCCTGCATTAAGTGATAAGGCCGCAGCGTTAACCGAAGCCGCCTTAAAAGCCTCAAAAGCAAAAGGCATTACAACCAGCATTGATCTAAACTATCGTAAAAAATTATGGAGTAAAGAAAAGGCCCGTGAAGTAATGACAAGGCTTTGCCAGTATGTAGATGTTTGCATTGGCAACGAAGAAGATGCCGATACTACGTTAGGCTTTAAGTCAGAAGGAACTGATGTAACAAAAGGTGAATTAAACCTGGATGGTTACAAGAGTGTATTCAAACAAATGAAAGAAAAATTCGAATTTAAATTCATTGCTTCCACTTTACGCGAAAGCCATAGTGCAAGTGATAATGGATGGAGTGCGCTTGTGTACAATGGTAGTGAATTTTACCATACCAAACAGTATGAAGTTCGCATTGTAGACCGC
>JBKJNG010000574.1:0-7409 GCA_046596065.1 Phnomibacter sp.
TTTCAACCGCTTTTGGATTGGCTGTTTCAGAAAAACCCCCGCCTTTTAAGATGAGGTCTTTTAACGTTAGACTATCACTGTACGAGAATGTGCCGGGGGTTCTTACGGCACCCTCAATATTTACAGTAAGTGCATCTTTAAGTTCAAGTATAGATGAAACAGAAATTACATCTTCCTTTTTCAGCGGCACTGCTTCAGTTCCGTTAACCACATCTCTTACTACAAAAGATTTACTTGAAAAGGTTAGATCATCATTTTGGCGTTGTATAAACCCCCTGTCAGTATAAGCATCTGGTCGCAATCCCCCTGCATTTTCAATTAATTGCTGCAGCGTCATTCCAGGCTTTAATTCAAAATCGCCGGGCCGCAACACCGCACCTTTAATGGTAACCCGGTTGGTAAAACGGTTAGTTCCTTTGCTTACCATAAAGGCATCGCCAGTACGTGGCATAAAAGATCCGAAGTTTTGAGCATTCACATCGGATAATGTGATACCGGCATCTGATATGCGGGTAACCTGTACAGAACTACGATAGGCACTGTCGGAAAAACCACCGCTGTAGGTTAATAACTGGTCGAAGTTTTCTGTTGGTTGTAACTCAAATTTACCCGGCCGCTTTAAGGCACCGTCCATTTTTACACGGGTAGAATAATAGGGTATGCGAATAACATCCTGCTCCTGCAATAACAAATTGTCTTTTCTATCACCCATTAAAAGAAAGCTATACAAGTCAATTTTGCGAATGGCTTTATTGTCTCTTATTAGTTCGATATTTCTGAAACTGCCCATGTCGGAAGGGCCGCCGCAGAGGTAAAGCATATTAAACAGCGTGGTAAGAGATGAAACGGTATAAGTGCCCGGTTTTGTAGCCTGCCCTATTACTGTAACCCGAATGCTGCGAATTTTTCCAAGGGATACTTCCACCTTGGTTTGACCCGTGCGGATGGCTTTATAAATGGTAGCCGCCAGCTTATTCCTGATCTTATCACCGGCTTCCTCGATTGAAATGCTATTTACTTTAATGGGCCCTACATTAGGTATGTACACGTTGCCCTCGCCGTTAACGGTAAGATTATAAGTCTGTTCGCTATAACCAAAAACGTCTACAAGCAGCTGGTCATCTGGCCCTAAAATGTAATTGATTGGCGATGGAATACGAAGATTAGGCTCAAATACCATGCTTGACTCCTTGAACAGCTCAGTCCCGAATATGGTGGTATCACGGTTATTTTTTTGCATTGGCACTTTCATCGCATCATCATTAACCTTGCGCTCAACGCTTTTGGGTTCAGTATCATCCTGAATCGTAGTTTCTTTTTGGGGCCGGTTTGCAGTGTTAAGGCTGGCTATTCTAAGTTTAAGCTTGTTTATTTCAGTTTCGGGCATACCACGTTCAGTGGCCATCCTATACAATTGCGTTTCTGTTAAACCTGAATTGGTAGCCTTTTGATAGTATGCTTTTATTTCAGCATCTGAAATATCATCAACCCTAACCTGTTTGAGATTTTCGGAATTAATGGATTGCGCATTCGTGGTTATACTAACGGCAACAATAGCGGCAAATAGAAAAACTATTAAACGAGTTAGTTTCATGGTGGAAGTAAAACGGAACGTAGGTATGTTTTGTTATACGGCCGCTAAATTAGGGTATAAAGTTTTGCTCACTTCAACCGCAGCAGATATTGACCGTAGCCGCTTTTTGCCAATTGGTTACCCAATATATCTAATTGTGTTTTATCAATAAAACCCATGCGATAGGCCACTTCTTCAATACAGCCTATTTTAAGACCCTGCCTTTTTTCAATAACCCTTACAAACTCCGTGGCATCGTGCAGGCTATCGAACGTTCCGGTATCGAGCCAGGCAGTGCCACGATCCATAACACCTACTTTCAACTTGCCCTGTTGCAGGTAAGTATTGTTTACGGTTGTTATTTCATATTCACCGCGGGCAGAGGGCTGAATGTTTTTAGCTATCTCAACAACCCTATTATCGTAAAAATACAAACCGGGTACTGCATAATTGCTTCTAGGCACGGCTGGCTTCTCTTCAATTGAAACGGCTACCTGCTGATCGTTAAATTCCACTACACCATAGCGCTCGGGATCGCTTACCTCGTAGGCAAATACGGCTGCACCTTCCACATCGTTAAAAGCCTGTACCAACTGGCTAAACTTGCTGCCGTAAAAAATATTATCGCCCAAAATCAAACAAACTTTATGGGTACCAATAAAGTTTTCGCCTAAAACAAAAGCCTGGGCCAGGCCATCCGGCACTTGCTGAACAGTATATTCAAAGCGACAACCGAGGTTGCTTCCATCGCCAAGCAGTCTTATAAACTGCGGCTGGTCTTCAGGAGTGGTTATAATCAAAATTTCTTTAATACCCGCCAGCATTAAAACGCTAAGCGGGTAATAGATCATAGGCTTATCGTAAATAGGCATTAACTGTTTGCTAATACCTTTTGTAATGGGATATAACCGGGTTCCGGAACCGCCTGCCAGGATAATGCCTTTCATGATTTGAAAATATTGGTTTTTTTATAGCGTAGCCAAAAACCCGGACCAGCTGGCGGAATTAATATCTTTTTCTGATAACAATGCTTTTTCACCCGGGACCTTCCAATCAACAGCAAGGTCTTTATCGTAAGGATCAATACTTCCTTCTGATGCCTTGTTATAATAATTATCGCATTTATAAAAGAAGGTAGCGGTAGGGCTGATTACTGAAAATCCATGTGCAAAGCCGCGGGGTATAAACAGTTGCGACTCATTATCATCACTTAGCTCAATCGTAAAAACTTTTCCGAAAGTGGGGCTTCCAATCCTGATGTCGACCGCCACATCAAGTACCGTCCCCTTTATTACCCTTACGAGTTTCGCCTGTGCCGAATCACCACTTTGAAAATGTAGCCCGCGTACCACGCCGTAGGTTGATTCAGATTGATTGTCCTGGACAAAATAACCTTCCCAACCGGTTAACTGGCTGAATTTTTTATGGTTGAAGCTTTCAAAAAAATATCCGCGTTCATCTTTAAAAATTTTATTCTTTACGATATAGCAATCTTTAAGTGGGGTTTCTATCAATTCCATATTAGTTCTTTATTCGTGAGCGTGAATCGTGAGCTGTGAGTTGGTCAATAGTCAGGGTTCAATGCATGTGTTTTAAAAACTTGTCAACTTGTAAACCTGTAAACCTGTGAACTTGTCAACTATCAATCAATCACCGCTTCGCGTACTGCGCTTCATAATAACGCTGGTAAGCACCACTTGTTACGTTTTGCAGCCATTCAGTATTTTCAAGATACCAGTCGATGGTTTGCGAAAGTCCTTCTTCGAATGTAACAGAAGGGTACCAACCTAGTTCCTGGTTAATTTTCGAAGCATCAATAGCATAGCGCCTGTCGTGGCCTGGACGATCCTTTACATAAGTAATAAGATGATCGCTTGCACCTGCCGGCCGCCCCAGTTTTTCATCCATCTGTTTTATCAGCAGCTTTACCAAATCAATATTGCGCCATTCATTAAAGCCACCTATATTATAGGTATCATGAATTTTGCCCCTGTGAAAAACAGCATCAATAGCGCTTGCATGATCTTTTACAAACAGCCAGTCGCGGGTGTACAAACCATCGCCATAAACAGGCAATGGTTTACCATGGATTAGGTTATTAATAAACAGCGGGATCAGCTTTTCAGGAAAATGATAAGGACCATAATTGTTGGAGCAATTACTTATGATCGTTGGCATACCATAGGTTTCGCCGTATGCCCTTACAAAATGATCGCTGGCTGCTTTGCTTGCGCTGTACGGACTATTGGGATCATACGTTGTTTTTTCAGTAAACAGGCCGGTATCTCCAAGGGCGCCGTATACTTCGTCGGTGCTTATATGGTAAAAACGTTTGCCTTTGTAGTTGCCCGCCCAGGCGTTCTTAGCAGCCATTAGCAGGTTCACAGTTCCTATTACATTGGTATACACAAAATCGAGCGGACTTACAATTGAGCGGTCTACGTGGCTTTCTGCCGCAAGATGAATGACATCTGTTATTTCGTATCCGGCAAAAACACGGTTCAATGATTCATTGTCAAGCAGGTTTACATGCTCGAAAACATAATTGGAAGACTGGTCGATATCCTTCAGGTTCTCAAGATTGCCGGCGTAAGTAAGTGCATCAAGATTTACAACCTGGTATTGCGGGTAATGTTTAACAAACAAACGAACTACATGGCTGCCAATAAAGCCCGCACCACCCGTTACCAGTATCCTTTTTTGGTATTTCATAAAAATGATAGTGCTGCAAACGTAATGGAAAAACCTATAAAGCATTCTTAAGAAGGCATTGCACCAGGCGGAACATTGCTAGGCATCACCCCATAATTAAAAAAGCCTTAAAAGTTTACTCGCTCACAAATTGCCTCAATCTATTTTCTATTGATGGATTTTTGATTAGTTTGCTGCAAAACATCCATCGTTGAAAAAAATACTGCGGCGTTTTTTTACCTGGGCTGCCGATCGCTTTACCAGCCATCCCAATCAAAAATTAGTCCACCAATCACTCACCAATTTATATAAAGGCATTCTTGAAAAACCACAGGGGCAATCTAATATTTTAGATACAAGAACAGGCGAGGTGATTCCTTTTGATGCCGGTAAAGGCCGTTTTATAATTTTTAGTGATCAGCATAAGGGCGGTGGCGACTGGTCGGACGATTTTGTTACCAACAGGGATAATTATTATGCTGCGCTTGAATATTACCTGACCGAAGGATACACCTACATTAACCTGGGTGATTGTGAAGAATTATGGGAAAACAAACCCGAGCCCGTGTTGGAATTGTATGCCCGCGAAATGACACTGGAAGCCGCTTTTTTTGCGAAACAGCGATACTATAAAATATTTGGCAACCATGATTTGCTTTGGTTTGATTTCACCGCCGTAAAAAAACATTTAGCGCCCATTTTTGGCGACAAGGCAGTTGTGTATGAAGGCCTCATTTTAAAAACAACTGTTGCTGATACTGACCTGCAAATTTTTTTAACTCATGGACACCAGGGCGATATCGTTAGCGACAGCAACGCTTTCAGCAAATGGTTTGTGGGTCGCATTTGGGTGCCAATACAGCGCTGGCTGGAGCTGAATGTGAATACCCCGGCCAAAGATTATCACCTTACCGATAAGCACAACCGCATGATGTACGACTGGACCATGCAATACAAAAATACCGTGTTGGTAACTGGTCATACACACAAGCCGGTATTCGAATCACTTGATCATATACAACGCCTGAACAAACAGCTTAAAACGCAAATACACGAAGGTGATGAAGAAAAAACAGCAGCTACAAATGCGGAAATAGAAAAGCGCATTATTGAATATCGCTCCGATGATATCCACCGTGATACACAGGTAAAACCTTCCTACTATAATTCCGGCTGCTGCTGTTTTAGCGATGGCGACATTACCGGCATTGAAGTAGCGGATGGCTATATACGACTTGTAAAATGGTGTAAGAAAAACGATACACACGAGCGGGATATAAAAGAAGAAAGCCGGCTGGAACAGGTGGCTGCAAGCATAGCTTGAAATGTCTGATCTCTGATGTCGGATCTATGATTTGTGAAGTTCAAAAAAGGGTACAGGAACTTTGCTCATACTAACCTATCAACTTCAACCAGTTAACTGTTTACCTTATCAAACTGAGAATTTATCACCTTGCCAACCAACCACAGCCAATCATCCTGCCAACTTACCATTTGTCAACTCCCTGCCATTTATTTTTAGCAACTTAAAATATTAATTGCGTTGGCCCGTCAGCATTAGTACATGCACGAAGCAAACACGATACAATTAGAAATGACTTCCACTCCCAATAAAAATATAACCGTAGTTATACAGGAGTATGGTAAACGGCTTATGGGCTTTATCCGGAAAAGGGTAAAGATCGAAGCCGATGCTGAAGATATTCTGCAGGATGTTTTTTACCAACTGGCAGGCAATACCGAACCTATCGAACAAATGAGTGCATGGCTGTTCAGGGTAACACGTAATAAAATAACCGATAAACAACGCAAGCTAAAACCCGACCTGATTGAAGATGTATACAGTGTAACAAATGATGAAGAATTTTTAGGATGGGCCGAATTGTTTCTTGACAACAGCAATAATCCCGAACTGGAACAACTTAAAACACTATTCTGGAATACACTGAAAGCGGCGCTGGATGAATTGCCGGAAGAACAGCGGATGGTATTTGAGATGAATGAAATGGAAGGCGTTCCTTTTAAAGAAATTGCCGATATAACAGGTGTAACGGTAAACACGCTTATCAGCCGAAAACGGTATGCCGTACTTCATTTACGCGAAAGGCTCGAATGGCTGAGACTTGAAATACTTCAAACAAATACCTGATGATATTACTTACGTTGCTTTTGATAAGAAAGCTATTTTTTAAAAACAAATTATTGAAACCCGGTTTAAAATGACCATTGAAAAACATGGCATAACCAACAAATTGTAAAAAGATGAAAAAGACATTTTGGGCGAAGAAAGTGGCAGCGATGATATTTTTCGGCATAGCCGCAGTAGCCTTATTCAGTTTTATCGTAATGGGCTTGTGGAATGCGGTACTGGTACCGGTAATACATGTATCGGCGGTTACGTTTTGGCAAGCCGCCGGCATATTACTCCTAAGTAAAATTTTGTTTAGCGGTTTTAAAGGCGGCGGTCCAATGGGAAGAGGCCGCCATCAATGGAATAGCGGAATGAAAGAGAAATGGCAGAATATGACACCCGAAGAAAAAGAGAAAATGAAACAGGAATGGCGTCAGCGCTGCGGCGGATGGGGAGGCAGACAATATAACAAACCCAATGCTGATGTGCAGAATGACGTTGAAACCAGGAACATCAATTAAAGCATCAGAACATCAACCAATTAAGCTAACTACAATCACTATAAAACAGCACTGTTATGGAAATACTTATTTTCAAAACCGATATAGCCAACAGGTGGCATATGAACATGGCTCAAAAATTATTAAGCAACCTGCACGGTATTTTAAGATGGACGGTTGATGTGGAAGATGTGGACCATGTGCTAAGGGTGGAAGCTAATAATTTACCACCAAAGCATATCGAACTGGTATTGCTGATGGCAGGTTATTACTGCGAAGAAATGAAAGATTAAAAATTCCTTACCAGTATAGAAAACTGGTATTATATACATGGTGATTAATACGGGCCGCATCTTAAAAAAGGTGCGGTTTTTTTTAGTGGCGGATGGAACTCGGGTCAGCGATATAATGCTGCACAACCATCTTATGCCTTGCCCCCGGTATGCCTGAATTATCCCATCTAATAAGCTAATTTAAACATAAAGTACTCCGGCGCTGCTTACTTTCGTGCATT
>JBKJNG010000654.1:0-3435 GCA_046596065.1 Phnomibacter sp.
TAAGCAAAGGGTTTATTGGCTGGCCTCCAATGGTAAACAAAGCAGCAGTATCTTCAACTCTGTCGTCGTTCCACTCTATAATAAAATTATTACGGCCATCACCAGTTATAATGCTCATGTATTGTTGCTGTGCCAGCTCGAGCAGGCTTAGGAAAAGGAAAAGCGCATGAATACGGTTTTCACATACTTCAAATATTTTTTCGAAGCTTACAGAGCGTTCGCTTTTGGTATAATCAAGCACGTATTCACGGGTTTGCTCCATGGTGTAGTTGTAGCGAAACACCACGTGTTGCGGTTTGTTGTTGCGCTCCATCATTTTTTTCATCACCCTTTCATAGGTCTTCATCAATCTAAACAGGGTAACGCTTTGAATCTCGGTTCCTTCGCCGGCATCTTCTCCAATTTCATTCATCTCACGCTGTATATTGCCACGTTTTATCATCATCATCCTGTGTGCTTCCATTTCTGCCATGCGCAACGATGATTCTTTAAACCTTCTGTATTCAAGAATTTTATCTACCAGTTCCTGCCTTGGATCAATTTCGTTACCCGAAGCATCTATCTCTTTACGTGGTAAAAGCATTTTGGCTTTGATACGCATGAGGGTGCTGATGAATAAGATAAATTCGCTGCTTAGTTCGATGTTCAGCTTTTCCTGGTTATGGATATAATGCAGAAATTCTTTGGTGATTACGGTGATGGGAATATTGTAAATATCCAGTTCGTCCCTTTCAATAAAGAACAGCAACAGGTCAAAGGGACCTTCAAACTGCGGTAATTTTATCTGGTAAGTTGCCGTCATACTTTATAAACAATTATTGCTCTCAATTATTATTCCCGGTGGTTGAGGTAGCCCTGTGTGGTCAAAAATACAGGAATGAAAAAGCCCCGGCAATTTGATTTGCCGGGGCTTTTTTTATTGTGGAAAAGATGGTTAGAACTTTGCGTTAAAGCCAATTCCGAGGTTGCCAAGAAACTGTGTGCGTGGCCCAATTTTGCCGCTGGGGCGGAAATTATCGTCGTAAGCAATATTCCATTGGTAGGTTATTACAAGCCATTTGTTTATTTTGAACAAGAGGTTACTAGTCCAAAAAATATCGATGTTTTGTGGTTTGTCGAGATAGTTTGAATACAGATCTAATCGTGAAGTATAGGTTACATTTTTCAGTATTTCTTTTGAAAAGTTGGCTGAAAGAAATGCACCCACCTGGAAATCAACCTTTCTTGCGGGGTCTACTCCATATAATTCTGCCAGCGGGGTTTCAGGCGTATTGTCAGGTTTAATGCCGCCGGGATAATAGTAGCTATAGGGCTCATTGGTTACCAATATCCATTTAGCAGCCAAAGGGGAGAAGAAGAGACTGAAATTTTTCGTTGGTCTCCAGTCCAGACCTGGTGTTATCAGGATATTAGCAGGCGCAAAAAAACCTGATGTCCGTCGTTTTCCGCCATCCGGATAGTTATAGTCGTAACCATTGGAAAATTGTGTACGGGCATTTAAAATGGTAGCGAATGCAAGCGTACCGCTATCGTTTAGTATATGGCCGTATTTTGAATACAGGTCGACGAAATCTGCGGTTTTTCGGGTTCCAGTCGATTGGTTATTCTGAAAAGCGTAGTTTAACTTCAACGTATTGTCTAGTGTATTCTTTCCTTTGGCATAATTGGCATAAAGGTCAGCTGCAACCCCCAAGTTAATAGAGTAATCTTCTGTTGCGCCCACCCAATACGAACTGGTTTGCTGGCTAATGTTCAGGCCTAAGGTTCCACCCAATTTCCATGGTCTTTTTTTTGTAGTATCCGCTTCAATTTTTTTTGAGGTTAATGCCTGGTCAACAAGCTGCTTGTTAGGTTGTGCTACACAAGCCAGCGTACAAAAAACAGCGAGCACATCGAGGGTAATTTTCTTTCCCATTTTGTTAGGTTTGGTATTGACTTAGAACGGTTGGAAGCAATTCAGTTATTAAATACCAAACTGCAAAAAGTGTAAGCAGGCTGGTATCGAAATATTATTTATTCTTCAAAGAATCTCTTATTTCCATCAATAACTGGTCGGTGGTTGAAGGGCCGGCAGGCGGTGGCGCTTCTTCTTTTTTCTTGATGCTGTTAATGGCTTTTATAATAAGAAACATGGCAAAAGCCACAATTAAAAAGTCGATGGTTGCGGTAAGCAGCGTTCCCCATTTAATAGCTACGGCAGGGTCGCCGGAAATAACAGCGCCGCCTGCATCTTTAACTTCTGTACCCTTACGAATAATAACTTCCTTTTTACTAAAATCGGCTCCCCCGGTAACTAGCGTTATAAGCGGAGAAACAATGCCTTCTGTAAATGCAGAAACAATTTTGCCAAATGCTGCACCCATTACAAATGCAACTGCAATATCAACAAGGCTACCTTTGGATGCGAACTCTTTAAATTCTTTAAAAAATGCCATAGGATTTTTTTAATAGTTAATAAAAATCAAATAACGCTTTTTTTTCAATTTGGTTTCGATAATATGTGTATGGAATATTATGTAGCAATAATATGTTGCAAGGCCATAAGGCTAATCTTAAAATAATTTTTCATTTTGAGTAATAGTTTAAAAAAGTGGTTCATCTTTTTGCTGCTTTGCACCGTTTGGGGTAGCTCGTTTATACTCATGAAATTAGGCATGTACGGTGCCGGAAACCAACCATTGTTAAATGCTTACCAGGTTGCTGCGCTGCGCATATTATCCGCGGGGCTGGTACTCATTCCATTTTTACTAAAAGCGCATCGCCGTATTCCTGCTGCCAGCAGGGGGTATATTATTTTATCCGGGTTTCTTGGTAGCTTTTTGCCGGCCTTTCTTTTTTGTATTGCAGAAACAAAAATTGATAGTGCACTTACAGCAATGCTTAATACCCTTACACCTATTTGCGCACTGTTGGTTTCGGTACTTATTTACAAGAAAAAGATAGCATTTAACCAGTTTGTTGGAGTATTAATTGGATTTGCCGGTTGCCTGCTATTATTTGCAAGTAAGAAATCGGGTTCTACAGGCGAAATGGTTTATGCTGCATTAGTTATTGCAGCCACAGTTTGTTACGGGCTTAACGTGAACATGGTAAGGCACAAACTGGCGCACGTTGCGTCAATGGATATAGCAGCCGGTGCTTTTGCTGCCTATATTATCCCATCGGCCCTGGTTTTGTTTTTTACAGGTTTTCACCAATTGCCATTATCCGCACCTGTATTTTCCAAAGCTATACTTGCAACGGCTGTTCTTGGTATTGCCGGCACCGCCATTGCATCGGTAATTTTTTATATGCTTGTTAAACTGGCTGGTTCTGTTTTCTCATCAATGGTTACCTACGGAATTCCGTTTGTTGCTATTCTTTGGGGCGTGCTGTATGGAGAGCAGGTTTCCCTGTTGCAGGTTATTGGTCTGACAGTAATATTATGTGGTGTAT
>JBKJNG010000489.1:0-4644 GCA_046596065.1 Phnomibacter sp.
TATCGGTAAAAAGCTACGCTTCTTTTTTACAAGTTGAAATCCCAAAGACGCTATACAAAGGACAAGAACCGATAAGACTTGTCAATAAGAAAATTCCCGCAAATACAAGCAGTACAATTGCTAAAGTTCCGCTGATTTGATGGGTAAAATACAGAATGGCTATGGCAATTGCCGCAAGCACCCTAAAGATGCGGTCGAAAGATCCCATGTTCTTTTTCATTGTAGTTTTTTTGTGATGATGAACGAATACAAAGATCCATCAACAAAAATCTATTTTCTGCAACTTTTGTTACAGAAGGATATTTTTTGCTCCATCAGCGATACTATAAAAAAGCTGGTGGTTAGAACCAGATCCGTTCGAAAGCTTTCAGAATTTTTAAATTCCAATTGGCAAAGAATTGAGAATTTCTATTTTATACCCGGCAATAAATACAATACCAGTAAAATACTGCCAATAATAATGCTTAACGCAACGAAGGCAGATAGCCACTTTGAAGGATAATATTCATTGTTCATCAATTGCTTTTCGATAGTGCGGTATCGTAAGTAAGCAAGTACTGTGACGATAGCTCCCAACGCAACCATCACAACACCAACAATGGCCGAATAACCCTTGACCGGAATCACCTCTTTTTCGCCCAATGCAACAGCGATTTGGCGGATGAACAGTGCAAATTTCACAATTACAAATCCAAAGCCCATTAAGGCAATGCTTGTTCTTACCCACGCTAAAAAAGTACGCTCATTAGCAAGGTGGTCGGCAGGGCCAGATGATTTAATAGGCTTTTCCTGTTTTGTAATATTATCCATCTTGTTTTGGTACAAAACTACAAACAGAATAAATGAAAGGGGTTAGTAAAAGAGCTACCCGATCATTTTCCTGAAAGTAAGATTTATTCTCGGTTCCGTAATGCGTTTTGATTTTGGTAATGCATGATGCCAGTTTATTTGAGTGCCAGCTTTCATCACCAGTACACTGCCATTTTCCAGCATAACCGAAATGGTTTCCTTTGATTTTTTATGGCGGAAAGAAAATTTTCTTGCTGCCCCAAAACTTACCGAAGCAATAGCGCTGTTTTTTACAATTGTATTTTCATCATCGCTATGCCATCCCATGCCTTCATCTCCATTGTGGTACAAATTTAAAAGGCATGAATTATAAGTTGCATTTGTAAGCGATTCCGCCACTTGTTTTATTTCAACTAAACTTTGTGTAAATGCCAATGCTTCACGGGTTGTATGCGAATAAGTGTATGCAAAGTTTTCATCGCCATACCACGCAACTTTTCTTTTGGTAATGATATGCTTTCCAAACATCACTACTTCATCTTGCTTCCATTCAATTGTATTGGATAACTGATCATAGCATTCCTTTGCTATTAAAGCCTTAAACACCTCCCTGAAATAAAAAACTTCCCCATCATAAGGCAAAAGATTAAAAGATGAATCGTTTTCAAATAATGACATGCTTTATTAACTTTTTCTACGTAAAAAAAATTTCTCTTCCTTATTCACTCTATACAAAAATAGCATCTCCGGCTACATCGACACTATCGTCATCTATTAATGCAATCAGTTCTTTTTTAAATGAAATTTTTTTATGAATATTTTTTTGATCCATGATGTACGCGTACATATCATCAAGATCTTTATAACCAACAGAAAGCGCAACATGAGTTTCCTGCCAGTTAAATGGAGATTCGGTTAACACATTTTCATTTATAAAATCCGCACCCGTTGTTCTGATTACCTGCTGTATTTCATCTAAAGTGACATTTGGTTTGAAACCAATCAGTACATGTATATGATCAGCAGTTCCATTAAGTGCCAAAACCCTTTGCCTGATCTTCTTAAGCGAAGCGGTAATGCAATCGTACATACTATTCTCCCATGCTGCATCTATGAGGCCACTATACACACCTACCGCAAATATTAAATGAATATTGAGGTAAGAAGGAGTACCGGGTATCATGAATTAGCATTTAGCAATAATTATCGATATTAAACCAATAACAAGAAATTATTAGAACAGGTTTCGAAAGCATAAAACTTTAAACATCAAAAATTAAATATAGGGCATCTCTAAAAACTCCTCAGACAAGGCCTGCCAATTTTATAACCCCGGAGTTTACTGATGTAAATGAGGAGGTTATAAAATTGGCGTAACGCGATATCAGGGGTTTTTAGAAGTGCCCTATAATAAATGAAAAGATCAGCTGGTTCACACATACCTGACCTGATATTTATCTCATCGTCCTGAACGTTTGAGCCTTGTCAAAGACAATCCGTGATATACATTCGCGTCTGTTTGAAATTTATTGTTTAACATTGAAGCACTAAAATTTTATGCGCCATTATGAAAAATAACTCAGGATCATCCCGTCGCAATTTTCTAAGAAACCTGGCAGGCTCCACTGCAGCAATGACCATTGGAACCAATGTATTCGCCGCATCAGACCAAAATGATTATGTAGATTATCTCGACCGTTTGTACCACGATGGACCCAACGATAAAATAAACATTGCACTGATTGGCGCCGGTGGGATGGGCACGCAGGATGTAATTACTGCGCTTAAAACGCCCGCCACCAAACTGGTAGCGGTTTGCGATCTCTATGATGGCCGCCTTAAAGATGCAAAGACAGCCTGGGGCGCTGATATTTTTACCACAAAACACTACAAGGATATCTTAAACCGTGCGGATGTTGATGCTGTTATTGTGGCCACACCCGACCACTGGCACCAGCAAATTTCCATTGATGCTATGAAGGCCGGTAAACATGTGTATTGCGAAAAGCCTATGGTGCATTCTATTACCGAAGGGCCTGCCGTAATAAAAGCACAAAACGAAACCGGTAAAGTTTTCCAGGTGGGCAGCCAGGGTGTATCATCCCTTGGTAACGAAAAAGCAAAGCAACTTTTAAAAGATGGCGCTATTGGCCAGCTGAATTACGCCGAAGGTTTTTGGGCCCGCCACTCGCCCACCGGTGCCTGGCAATACCCAATTCCAACTGATGCTTCGCCACAAACCGTTGACTGGGAAACTTACATCAGCAATACAACCAAACGGCCATTTGATGCCATGCGTTTTTTTCGCTGGAGAAATTACCTCGATTACGGCACCGGCATGTCGGGCGATTTGTTTGTCCATTTGTTTTCGAGCCTGCATTTTATCACCAATTCATACGGCCCTGAAAAAGTTTATTCTTCGGGCGGTTTGCGCTACTGGAAGGATGGCCGCGAAGTGCCCGATGTATTGCTCGGAACTTTCGATTATCCCGAAAGCCAGGCGCATGCTCCTTTTAACCTATCGCTGCGCTGCAATTTTGTTGATGGTACCAGCGGCACAACTTACCTTAAACTTGTTGGCAGCGAAGGCTCGATGGATGTAACCTGGGATAGTGTTACATTAAAGCGAAACAAAGTGACGGAATCCGACGATCCGTTCTTTATTGAGCAAATGAAAAAGGCAGGCAAACCGGTTACAGACCGCAAGCGGATATTAGCTCCGGAAGAATATACTTTCGAAGCAGAGAAAGGCTACAATGGTGGACCATACGACCATATGGTTAACTTTTTTACAGCTATAAGAAATGGTGGAAAAGTGGTGGAAGATGCTGTGTTTGGCTATCGTGCCGCGGCGCCTGCCCTTCTCTGTATCGACAGCTATAATAATGATACGGCCATGCGCTGGAATCCCGAAAAAATGCTGCTGGTAAAAAAATAAGGATTGCTTTTATAACCAAGTTTAATAGCCGTTGAAATTCAACTACAATCGGCGTAACTTTTTTATAAAATACAATGTGGTAACCAGCATTTGAAATACGAATCATCATCGTTTTTACAAATTTTCTGCTTCGCCACACAAATTCCTCACTGGAGCCGTTATAGCTTTACTGAGCACTGTTTTTTAAGCATCCTTTATTACGGTAACAGCGCCCCATAAATAAGTATAAAAAAATATCAATGATCAACCTATTTAAAAACGTTTGTTTAATTCTTTCAATCGCTTGCATGGTTTCGTGTAAAAACACCCCGGCTGAAAACGAAAAAGAAAGGCTTGATACAGTTAGTAATGTAATATCCATTAAAGAAGCTGATTTACCGCTGTTTGATGGCCATTCGTTAACGGGCTGGCATTCGTATAACAATCCTACAGCGAACATAAAAAACTGGACAATCATTGACAGCGCATTGGTTTGTCTTGGTTCTGCTGCCGATGCACATGGTGGCGATATTGCAACCGAGCGTGAATACGAAAATTTCGAACTTAGCTGGGATTGGAAATTAGATAAAGGAAGTAATAGCGGTGTAATGTATCATGTAATCGAAGACTCCGTTTATAAAGCTCCATACGAAACAGGTCCCGAATACCAGATTATAGATGATGTTGGTTTTCCTGAAAAATTGGAAAATTGGCAAAAGGCAGGTGCCGATTATGCCATGTATCCCGCCAATAGCAAGAAAAAATTAATGCCGGTTGGCCAGTGGAATCACAGTAAAATTATTTACAATAATGGCCATGTTGAGCATTGGCTTAATGGCGAAAAAATTGTTGCATTTGAAAGAGGTAGCGATGAATGGAAAAAGAAAAGAGCTGAGGGAAAATGGAAAGATTATCCGGGTTATGCAACCGCTACCAGG
>JBKJNG010000189.1:0-5921 GCA_046596065.1 Phnomibacter sp.
ATGGAATGCATTGCGCCCCTTGGTAAAGTTTACCAGGCAGGCACTTTAAGTGGCAATCCTATTGCAATGATTGCTGGTTATACTTTATTGAAAATCTTAAAAGCGCAACCGGAAATTTACGCAGAACTTGATGCTAAAACCGCTCACCTGCATAATGGATTAGATGAAGTGTTGAAACAATCAAACATACCATATGTTATTAATCGTTTGGGTTCAATGCTCAGTGTTCATTTTAGTGATAAACCTGTTACTGATTTTGAAAGTGCCACAACAGCTAACAACCAGTTCTTCAGCCAATATTTTCATTACATGCTAAACAATGGTGTTTATCTGCCACCGTCTGCATTTGAAAGCTGGTTTTTAAACAATGCATTAAGCTACGACGATCTTAATAAGACTATTGAACTCACCGCAGCTTTTGTGAAATCAGTATCGTAGTTACGCATTAATAAAACTCATTCAAAAAAAATCAGGTATAGAAAAAGGTAAGTTGGCATAAGTTTTTACCTATTTAAAAGCAGGCATTTATTGCTTGCTTTTAAATTTTTTGAGCTACAGGATAGCTGCTAAAAAACTATAAGATGAAAAACATTTGTGTTGCTGTTTGCCTGCTCTTTTCAGTTTCCGCTTTTGCTCAAAAAGTAAATCAGTGCGGTTTTAAAATTCCACCTAAATCACTTGCGAGCAATTTTGCATCCGTTTATGAAGCAAAAAATATTGTCGATGGCATGCTTACAAATATCAAGTGGCAGGAAAATTTTCAGCTTCGTGAACAGTATGGCATCAATAACGCCTACGCTACCATTATTCAAAACAAACGGTTCATTATTTACGATAACGACTTTTTGGAAGCGCTTGATAGTTATGCAGGCACCGACTGGGCTTCGATAAGCGTACTGGCGCACGAAATGGGACATCATTATTACAACCATGTAATCAGCAGCAGCGGCAGTACACCGCCAAAAGAAATTGAGGCAGATTATTTTTCAGGTTATGTAATGGCACGCATGGGTGCAAACCTTGAACAGGCCGAAGCAGCTATGAATAAATTGGGAACCGAATATGCCAGCGCCTCGCATCCCGCAAAAGCCGACAGGTTGAATGCCATTTCAAAAGGCTGGAATTATGGCAATAACATGGCACCCCAGCAAGGCAATCCTGTTCCTAACACAAACCCAAATCCCAACACAAATCCTGCTCCTAACACCAATCCGAAGCCAAATACAACTCCAACACCAAATTATCCTGGCAATAACGATAACCGACCTTCCACCAACAACAACGATAACGATCCTGCAAGCTGGATTTACCTAACCCATGGAAATAAAGAAGACATTGAAGTTGAATTATCAGATGATGGCAGCAGGTTTGAAAAAGTAGTTTTAAAAGCCGGAGAGCCTTTCGTTTTTAAATACGAAGTGTATAATTATGGCTGGTTACGTTTAAGCCAGTTGAGAGGTGCAAAAACCTACAGATTGTACCACAGCCGCGATTATACCATTCAGTGGAGCCGTAAACAGCAGAGCTGGGTGGTGGTCGAAGTGCCATAGGCACAAAAAAGAAGCGGACAAATAATAAATTATTCATCCGCTTACACCCCCCTAAATATCTTGTTTTGCTTATTGCCTAACCAGCAGTTCGCAAGGCTTTAATCCCGTATGTTTTTTAAATGCTGTGCTGAAATGTGATATGGAAGAATATCCGAGCAACGATGAAACATCAGTTACACTAAGGCCCTTATCGTACAACAAATACTTAGCATGCTCCATTCTTTGTCCCTGGTAAAAATCAAAGATCGTAGTACCGAACATTTCTTTGAAACCCTTTTTAAGGTAACATTCGTTGGTAGCAACCTTACGGGCAAGTTCTTTAATGGTAATCGGGTCGCCAATATGTTCCAGCAATAATTCCCTGGCTCTCACAATAGTATCGCGACCTCTTTCATCCTCCAGAAATTTACATTGATAAACCTTATCCCGGTCGCCTTCGCCAAACAGACAATCCATACTGTATACCAGCAAAAACTGTATCTGGCTGTTCAGGAAAATATTCTCTAAAACATCGGTGTATTTATGATTGAAAAGGCTTTGCAGTATCACCCGGTTCTTATTGCAGAGCGGAATAATGTGCGAAACGGTTTGCGTGTATTGAAACGATAAATATTTCTCTGCTTCGCTAACTGCAACCTTCGATGTCAAAAATTGCTTCAGGTAACTAAACGTAAAACGGAAAGAATAAACGTCAACTGTTTCAACAACATCCGTGCAATCGACCAAACCGGTTTTCTTACAAACCACGCCTTCTTTGCATTCATCTTCATCGCAATACGCTTGACCACTCAAACAAAATTTCAGCTCCAATGCATTTTCGCTGCTCTTTTTTGCTACGTATTTATATTCCAGCATGCCTATATCATCAACCTGCCAGCCCGGTTGCTTCACATAGCGACGCATATCATACTCTACCGAGTTAGGAATATGTTTTTCCTGCCGGGCGATCATATTCAACTGATCAACCATTAGGTCGCGGCGAACCGATTCTGATAAAATGGCCAAACTTTCATGCATAGGATGCAAAATTAACGCAATTACGATCAATGTTTAACCATTCAACTTACTTAAATCGGTCACAGTTCTGTAAAATGATTTCAAGCTTTACTTTTACACTTCATTAAAAAAGCTAATTAGATTTTGCCAAAGGCCCTTCCGCATCACCAAAATAACTTCACATTTTTGCGGCACCTTGCAGCTTTCCTAGTACTATATGCACATTGCATTACTGTGAACGGACACGAAGAATTCATTTTTCGGTTGACGCAAAGAAGACTCGAGCTGAGCTCGTTTGGCGTCAAGATCTTTTTTGTAATTAGCGGCTACCTTGTAACTAACAGCTTACTGCAAAGCAAAAACGCCGCTCATTTTGTAAGAAAACGGGTCCTCAGGCTCTGGCCAGCCTTAATCACAGTCACATGTGTGCTTGCTCTGGTTGCCGGTCCATTGCTTTCAACTTTAACTATACCGGCCTATTTCAACAATTCCCAAACCTGGCTATTTCTTATACGAAACATACTGTTTCTACCTGTTTATTATTTGCCGGGCGTTTTTAATGGCCAGGCTGTAAACAGCACTTTTTGGAGTATTTTTTTTGAAGCTGTTTGCTATGCGGGTCTGATTATTTTGGGTAAGCGTTTCCTGTGTAAGCATACCAGGTGGCTTGCAATTTCCTGGGTGCTGGTTGTTATTTGGAAGTACACTGTACCGCCATTATTTCGATGGCCAACATTTTTGCATCCGTATTCCTACGGCATTTCTGATATGATGTTCCTGTTTTATTCTGCAAGCATTTGGCTGCTAGTGTCAAAGGGAAAGAATTTTAGCTCTAAAAGGATTTACACAAGTGCGCTGGTTGTTTTCTTTCTAAGTTTCATCACCGTAATACCTTTTAAGCTTTCTGTGTTCCTGCAGGATGCCTCACTTATTTTCTTTGTCATTGAATGGGGAAGGGCGAAGCCGGTTTTTAAATGGCCAAACTGGGATATTTCTTATGGTACTTATTTATTGGCATTTCCTATCGAAATGATTCTTTTGCATCATACTCAAGCAAATCTCTATGGCAGTAAAATGATATTTATTGTCACGCTGCTCGTTACAATTCCGCTTGCATTTGGCTGTTGGTATTTAGTTGAGAAACCTGCCTTACAAACAAAACAGCTAAAAGTAAATAGTAATTTGCTGTAAATCAATTATTTAGATTTTTATTTTAGTTATTTGTTTCTTGTTTATTGCGGGGCTTCAATATTAGCTTTTTAGCTGCCTTTTACGATAATCCCAACCACCATTTTTCACTACATTTGCGCTCCCCCGAAAAGCTGCTAAAGAGCATGAGGTACAGCTATAAAGTGAAAGCCTTGTACAATTGCCGACAGCTAAAAAATCTACTTCCGTAAACGGCGGGTTACAGAAAAATATATGAGCACAGAAAATCAAGAATTACTCGAAATCGAAGGCAATTACGGCGCAAATAGTATCCAGGTTTTAGAAGGTTTGGAAGCCGTTCGCAAAAGACCGGCCATGTATATTGGCGATGTTGGTGTTAAAGGCCTCCATCACCTGGTATACGAAGTGGTAGATAACTCAATCGATGAGGCGCTTGCCGGCTATTGCAGCCATATTGAAGTAATTATTCACGAAGACAATTCGGTAAGCGTGCAGGACGATGGCCGCGGTATTCCAACCGGTATGCATACCAAGGAAAACCGCAGCGCGCTCGAAGTGGTAATGACCGTTTTGCATGCGGGTGGCAAGTTTGATAAAAACACTTACAAAGTATCCGGCGGTTTGCACGGCGTGGGTGTTAGCTGCGTTAACGCATTGAGCAGCACCCTGCATGTAACTGTAAAACGTGAGGGCAAAATATTCGAACAGGCCTACCATGCAGGTAAACCCGAATATGCTGTCAGGGAAATTGGCGTTTCCGATGAAACCGGTACCCATGTACAATTCTGGCCCGATGCTACCATTTTTGTTAATGGTTTGGTTTACAATAAAGAAATACTCGAAGGAAGACTTCGGGAGCTTTCTTACCTGAACAAAGGCATCCGTATTACGCTTACCGATTTAAGGGAGGTAGACGAAGATGGTAAGCCTTACAAAAATGTTTTCTTTAGTGAAGGCGGCATTGTTGAATTCGTTGAAATGCTCGACCGGAGTGCCAACCGAAACAACCTGATTCCAAAAGCCATTTACTGCGAAGGCCGCGACGACAATACCAATGTTGCCGTTGAGGTAGCTATGAACTATAATGCCAGCTACAGCGAGCATATTTTCAGCTACGTAAATAATATTAATACCATCGAAGGCGGAACGCACGTTACCGGTTTCAGGCGTGCCATTACCCGGGTATTTAAAAGCTACGGCGAAAAAGAGGGCATGTTCGAAAAAGCCAAGGTGGAAATTGAAGGCGATGACTTCCGCGAAGGACTAAGCGCTGTAATCAGCGTAAAAGTACCCGAACCGCAGTTTGAAGGCCAAACCAAAACTAAGCTTGGTAACAGCGATGTATCCGGCACGGTAGAAACCGCTCTTGGTGCTGCTTTGCAGATCTTCCTCGAAGAAAATCCCAAAGAAGCCAAAACTATTATCCAGAAAGTAATACTTGCCGCGCAGGCACGTGCTGCTGCCCGCAAGGCCAGGGAAATGGTACAGCGCAAAAGCGGTCTTACCGGCGGTGGCTTACCGGGTAAACTTGCTGATTGCAGCGAAAAAGATCCTGCAAAATGCGAGCTATACCTTGTCGAAGGTGATTCGGCCGGTGGTACTGCCAAGCAGGGCCGCGACCGTAGCTATCAGGCTATTCTGCCACTCAGGGGTAAAATTCTGAACGTGGAAAAAGCCATGGAGCATAAAATCTACGACAATGAAGAGATCAGGAATATGTTTACTGCCCTCGGCGTTAGGATTGGAACGGCTGAAGATCCAAAAGCGCTTGATATTTCAAAACTCAGGTACCATAAGCTCATCATCATGACCGATGCCGACGTGGATGGTAGCCATATCGCCACGCTGATCCTAACATTCATTTTCCGCTATATGACTTCATTGGTAGAGCAAGGCTATGTATACATTGCACAGCCGCCTTTGTACCTCGTTAAAAAAGGAAAAGTGCAGGAATATGCCTGGACGGAAGAACAGCGCAAAGCATTGGTCGAAAAAATTGGTGGTGGCAGCGAAGTGGGTATTCATATACAGCGCTATAAAGGTTTGGGTGAAATGAACGCCGACCAGTTACGCGACACTACCATGGACAAGGCGCACCGTACACTAAAACAGGTTACCATAGAAAGCGCTGCTGAGGCCGACCGCGTGTTTAGTATGCTAATGGGTGATGAAGTTCCGCCACGCAGAGAGTTTATTGAAACCCAC
>JBKJNG010000255.1:0-2700 GCA_046596065.1 Phnomibacter sp.
CAAAATAGCTTTAAGAGAAAATGGAAAATGTACGTTTTAATATAGGCCTCAGGTTATTAATCAGGGTTGCAAGCCCAATCCCGGATTTTGCCAAAATGCCCAGGCAGTTTTTTTGAAGGTTGCCTCAAACCGAAGTACCAACGAACTCGTATATTTTCCCGGGTTAAAGTAGTATTACGGGAACACTCTGTAAAGTAGCGTTCAAGCGCATCGCACCCGATTAACTGCCGGGTCGGCTATTACCAGCGTTCCAGGCAACGGTTAGCAGCTTTTGAACACTTAATTCATACAGCCTGCCTATTTCCGTTTAATAAATCCACTTTTATTTTTGCTTTTAAACAGCCGGGTTCAATTTCTATGAAAGCTACATTGAAAAATACAACCATCGAGGAGGAGGACCCGGGTGATATTGAAATTTTTGAAAGCACTTTTGGGCTGCAAGCCCATAGCTATCGGCCTCATTGGGATTTTTTGGCTTACTGTCGCTGGCTTTCCTTTTCGCAACGGCGGACTACATTTCGTCTGTCCGAATTTGTTCACCGGGAGGGCCTCAAAAAACCCGGGATGCTTTTATCAATAAAATTCAAACAGCTTCTTAGAAATAAGCGTTGTAATATATAACCAGTGCATCGCCACAACCTGCTAATTGTCCTGCTGTTTGTCATATATAAACTTAAAAGAATACAGGATAAAAGCAGGCAACAAATATTAGATACAAAAAAGGGTATGATTGTTGGTGATTAGGCATTTTAATGAATGTAGAGACCATGTATAAGCTTACAGACGAAGCCAACTTCTATTCTTTTTCATCTGAACCGGTAGAAACCAGGGAACCTCAGAATGTAAAAGAACCGGAGGCTGCAAAAATCCGGATTGGGGGTACCAATTGGGGTACAGGCAGCCTGATTGGTAAGTTATACCCTCCCGGTACAAAAACCTCTAACTATTTAAAAACATACAGCAGGCATTTCGATACCATTGAACTTGATATAAGTTTCTATAAAAATTTTAGTGAGGCAGATATTAAAAAGTGGGTAACTGAAAATGAAAATCAGCACTTCAGGTTTTGCCCCATTATGTACAAGCGTATTACACATGGCAACAAGTTATTGACGGATTCGCCTTATGTTAGTTCCTTTTTTAAAAACCTGAAAGCTTTCAAAACAAGCTTAGGTCCGTTGATAATTCAACTGCCCAATCATTTTGCCGTACCAAGAATGGAGGAATTATTTGATTTCTTAGATGGCTTACCAAAGCTGCCTGCGATATTTATTGAATTGCCTCATATTACCTGGTACAAACGACAAATATTTTCAACCTTATGCCACTATTTAAAACAAAAGCATATTGGTTTAGTTATAAAAGATAATCCCGAAAAACCGGGCGTACTACATAGCGCACTTACCATACCAAGGTGTGTTATTCATTTTGAAACAGAAGGAGATCTTGAAAAAGATGAACAAAGGCTGCAGGTATGGGCCGAAATATTAAAAACCTGGAGAAGCAAGGGCCTAAAAGACGCCTACTTTTTTATACAGGGAGCAGGCAAAGATGAAGTTCACCTGCTTAAATACATGCAGGAGTTAGTAAAGTAGCATTGCCAGGAAATTCTAAATGATGTTTGCCATAGTCTCAAAAAGGCAATGGCTTTTTTTCAAGAAGGCCACTTGCCGGTACCCGGCAGAAATTTTATTCTGTATTTCCGTTACCAGGTTTTTGGTTTGTTTGCCCTACCGGTATAAACACGTTACTGGCAACCATTGCAATAAATTTTATTCAGGTTAATTAATTAAATCACGTTTTTGTCAAAAATAAACACGTCTTACATTTTCATTGGTTGCCCCGCCTGTTTACCTGTTTGATCTATTGCGGCCCTTAACCCTTTTGCTAAATGCGCTGCGTTGCCGATACCCCAATAATGCAAAAAGAAAATTTTTGGTTGTTCCTGCACCATATGATTATGCACTGCTACCACTTCAATACCATTTTCGACCAGCGCCTTTATAACGGGTGCTACTTCATTTTCGAGCATGGTAAAATCTCCCGCAACAGCAGCCTTTTCCGGCGTTCCCTGGAAAGCAGCCCAGGTATTAAACCCAAAGAAAGTAGAAATAGCAACGCCATGTTCCATGAGTTTTACATCGGGCCTGCCAATAGTATATTTATAAATGCCTTTGCTTAATTCTCCCTTATAACCCAAAATATCATCGAGCGTTTTCGTGTCAATCGAATTGGTAACCGCTTCGTTACTTGCCGTGCCTTTTGATGGGTCGCCTCCCCTTAACTCCTTTACCTTATCTAAAACCGCTTTAGCTTTTTGGGCCATCATTTCGGTACTGCCCGAGCCACCAATATGCATGTAGATAACGTTGGGGTGATTGCGTACAAAATGATTATGAATTGCTGTAATGGTTAACCCCTGTTTAATTACTTCCTGCTGCACCGGTTTCAAATCGGTTTCTGTAAGAATGATGTCGCCCATAATCATAGCCCCCTCTGCCGAAGGCGTAAAGGCAATCCAGCTGCCAAGACCCATGGCGGGTATAATTTTAAAACTATCCACCATAATGCTCAAATCGTTTTGCGGAATGGTTATTTTATACTCACCATTATTTGCTTTACCTTTTATTCCGGTAATTTTTTCAATGATGGCAGTGTCGATGGGGCTGTTTTTCATTTTATCGCTTTGTCCGAGCGCAG
>JBKJNG010000274.1:0-2642 GCA_046596065.1 Phnomibacter sp.
AAAATAAAGGCATATTTCAACGGAGATATCACTGGCAAAAAATTTGCTTTATGGGGCCTTGCATTTAAGCCAAATACAGATGATATAAGAGAAGCACCGGCATTATATATAATAGACGAATTATTGGCTGCAGGCGCCACTGTTACTGCGTTCGATCCCGAAGCAATGAACAATGTTCGTGCAATTTTAGGTGATAAAATTCAGTTTGCCGATTCGCAATATGATGCGCTTGAAACAGCAGATGCACTGATTATAGCTACCGAGTGGAGCGAATTCAGAACGCCTGATTTTGATAAGATTACTGAGTTGCTTAAGAACAAGGTAATATTTGATGGCCGCAATCTTTTCGACAGGCAGTTGATGCAAAAACTTGGTTATTACTACCTGAGTGTTGGTCGTGCAGTTGTAGAAAATTAATGAGCAGAAAAACGGGTGCTGTTATTCCATCAGTATCCGTTTTTTTAACATACCCGTCTTCGTTATTCATCGCATTAAATAATTTATGTAATTATGGAAGTAATTCAAAAGCGTGTGCTTATTACCGGTGCAGCTGGTTTTCTTGGCTCACATCTTTGCGACAGATTTATAAAAGAAGGTTATTATGTAATAGGAATGGATAATCTTATAACAGGCGATCTGAAGAATATTGAGCACCTGTTTAAATTATCCCAGTTCGAATTCTATCACCACGATGTAAGCAAGTACATCCATGTTCCCGGCAGGGTTGATTATATCCTGCATTTCGCATCACCGGCAAGCCCCATTGATTATTTAAAAATTCCTATTCAAACCCTTAAAGTGGGTTCATTAGGAACGCATAATTGCTTGGGTCTTGCAAAAACAAAAGGGGCCCGTATGCTTATAGCTTCCACCTCGGAAGTTTATGGAGATCCGGCGGTGCATCCGCAAAACGAGCAATACTGGGGAAATGTAAACCCTGTTGGTCCGCGTGGTGTATATGATGAAGCAAAACGTTTCCAGGAAGCTATCACAATGGCCTACCATACCTTTCATCACTTGGAAACAAGAATAGTTCGCATCTTCAACACGTATGGCCCACGTATGCGCCTTAATGACGGTCGTGCGCTACCTGCATTCATTGGCCAGGCACTGCGTGGCGAGGATCTTACCGTTTTTGGTGATGGCAGCCAAACCCGTAGTTTCTGTTATGTAGATGATTTGATTGAAGGCATTTACCGTTTGTTGTTAAGTGATTATGCTTCTCCGGTAAACATTGGAAATCCAAATGAAATTTCATTAAAAGATTTTGCGGAAGAAGTGCTGAAGCTTACAGGATCACAACAAAAAATTGTGTACAAACCATTACCAACCGATGACCCGAAACAACGTAAACCGGATATTACTTTAGCACGTAAATTATTGAAGTGGGAACCAAAGGTTGAGCGGACGGAAGGATTGAAAGCAACTTACGAATATTTCAAAACTTTACCCGAATCTGACTGGTATAAAGAACCAAAAGAATTCTCTAAAAAATAGCTGTTGTTAATAGACAGTATACAAGCCGTAAGCAGCTAATATTGTAGCCTGCTTACGGCTTAATCTATAATACCAAACATGCATATCTACCAGCATTTACTTGATAAAAAAGAAAAGCTTGCAGTAATAGGTTTGGGTTATGTTGGCTTACCAATTGCACTGGCGTTTGCCCGTAAATTATCAGTAATAGGGTTTGATACAAACGATGAACGCATACAGTTAATGAAGCAGGGCATTGACCCTGCAAACGAAGTGGATGCCGCGGCTTTTGAAAGTTGCGATATTACATTTTCAAGTGACCCGGCTGCATTAAAAGATGCCGCGTTTTACATCGTATCTGTACCAACGCCGGTTGATGAACACAATGTTCCGTTTCTTGGGCATTTGTTCGATGCATCTGCATTAATTGGCAGTGTTATTTCACCGGGCAATTATGTTGTTTTTGAAAGCACTGTTTACCCCGGTTGTACCGAGGAAGATTGCATTCCAATGATTGAAAAAATAAGTGGATTGCAGAGGTTGACTGATTTTAAATATGGCTATTCGCCCGAACGAATTAACCTTGGTGATAAAGAACATACACTTGAAAAAGTAGTGAAAGTGGTTAGTGGCTGCGATGCAGAAAGTCTTGCTGAAATTGCAGGTGTGTATGAACTGATTATTACGGCTGGTGTTCATCGGGCATCTTCAGTTAAAGTTGCTGAAGCAGCAAAAATTATTGAGAATACGCAACGCGATCTGAACATTGCATTAATGAATGAACTGTCTATCATATTTAATAAGATGGGTTTGAATACTTACGAAGTACTGGAAGCTGCCGGCACCAAATGGAATTTTTTACCCTTCAAACCTGGTCTTGTAGGTGGTCATTGTATTGGTGTTGATCCTTATTATCTTACTTATAAAGCTGCTGAATTGGGATACAATTCAAAAGTTATTTTAGCAGGTCGTGTTATAAACGACAGCATGGGCACCTACGTTGCTAAAAAAGTATTGCAGCACATTATAAAATATAATGGCAATGTAAAAGAATCACGGGTGCTGGTAATGGGTGCTACATTTAAAGAGAATGTTAGTGACATACGTAATTCAAAACTCGCCGATGTAATCCGCTCGTTACAATCGTATCATCTAAACGTGGTAGT
>JBKJNG010000082.1:0-5389 GCA_046596065.1 Phnomibacter sp.
GGCAACGTATTTTAGCGAAACCCTCATCAGCACATTTGGCCCTAAGTTAAGCAATGCATTATATCTTTCTTCCGCCGAATGAAATTGTATTCCCTCTATTCGGTTTACCGTATCTACATAAGCGGCCTCGAATATTTTACGAAACAATCTTTCGATCTCCGGGAAAATATCATAGAGTTTGAATAATTTATTTGCATTGATAGCAATGATCTCAGCGTCTTCCAAAATCTGTATTGCCTTGCGGCTCGGCTTGCCTGTAAACAAGCTTTCTACTCTTGCAATAATGCTATTTTCAAAAAAGAAACTCTCCGTAATATCAATACCATCTTTAAAATAATAAATGCGGGCAACTCCCTTTTTTATGAAGTAAATTGTTTTACAGGTGTGCCCGATTGGCTGCAGGTCTTTATTTTTTTTGATGAAAATTATGCTGCTGATTTCAGCAATAGCATTTTCCGCTTCCTTCGAAAGTGAATTAAAGTTTTTGAAATATTGAAAGAGTTTTTCCATTTCTAATCCTTTTTATTTATGTAAGAACATAACAAGAAATAGTCTGCTGATAAGAAAGAAAAAACGTAAAATAAACTTATTAAAAGCTATTTCCTTAAGATTTCTTAGTTAAAGTCCGAAACGCCTTTCATTTGAAACAGCCACTCCAAGTTGTAATGCAAACCTTCCTTTTAATAATGTGTTTAAACCAATCTGCGAGCGGAATATTCCATCTAACCAAACCGCTACTTTATATCCAAAAGTAATGGGTCTTGCATGCTGCATAAAGGAACGGCCGATCATTACCGTTTTTCTATGCGTTTCAAACAGCGTCACCAATTGCTAAATAAGTTGCTCCAAATCGCTTGCAATTAAAGCAACCGAATCCCTGCATTGAAGCATCATCGCAGTATAAATCACATCCTGGCTGGTAGCAACATCGTGCACATACTTTGCGGCTTCCAAATCCTTTTCTTTTACGACTGTAGTTAATTGTTTTACACACGGAATATTTATGTAACCAACCCTATTTCGGCAATCAGTTGTTCTTTGTTTATATTTTCAACTTTGCAGCAGCTTTCAATGTTTGCGGCAGCAGTAGCCGGTATAATATTATGTTTTGCCTGCACCTTTGCAAGTGCAGCTTCAAACTGAAGCATGTAATCAATGATGGCTTCACCAGTAAAAAAACTATTTATTTTTTCCGAATAAAAAATGTTCGCTTAAAGCTGCTGCATAGTATGAAATTAAACGCTTTCGATGATAGTGGCATAACCCTGACCAACGCCTACACACATTGTTGCCAATGCATACCGCTTATTTTGTTGCTGCAATTCAAGTGCCGCCGTTTGAATAATTCTTGCACCCGACATGCCCAGCGGATGTCCTAATGCAATGGCACCGCCGTTAACATTAATGCGTGGATCATCGTACTGTAATCCCAATTCGCGAATGCATGCAATTGATTGTGCGGCGAAGGCTTCATTCAATTCAATAATACCGATATCGCTTAAAGAAAGCTCCGCACGCTTTAACGCTTTTTTAGTGGCTTCAACAGGACCAATTCCCATAATGCGTGGTTCTACTCCAACAACAGCAGCAGCAACGATTCTTGCCATTGGTGTGAGGTTATATTTTTTTAATGCATCTTCTGAAACAATAAACAATGCAGCTGCGCCATCATTCAAACCCGATGAATTACCAGCCGTTACAGAACCACCTTCTTTTTTAAAAGCAGGTTTTAAGGTTGCTAATTTTTCAAGCGTAGTATTTGGTTTTGCAAATTCATCTGCCGCAAATAATCGCTTTTCATTTTTATTGATGGCAATTTCAACAGGTACAATTTCTTTTGCAAGCCTTCCCGATTGCTGTGCTTTAGCAGCCCGCATTTGCGAGCTAAAAGCAAACATATCCTGGTCATCACGGCTGATATTATACATCTCAACCAGGTTTTCTGCGGTTACTCCCATGGCATCAATGCCATACATTTTTTGCATAAGCGGGTTTACAAAACGCCAGCCAAAACTCGAGTCAAACATTTGCGCATCATTACCGAAGGGTTTTGCTGTTTTTGAAATAACCCATGGGCTTCTGGTCATATGCTCCACGCCTCCTGCAATAAATATTTCACCTTCACCGGCCTTAATTGCATGTGCTGCATTAATCACAGCCGACATACCCGAAGCACATAGCCTGTTGACCGTTATGCCGGGCACTGTTACAGGCAATCCTGCGATTAATAAGGCCATGCGGGCTACATTCCTATTGTCTTCGCCTGCCTGGTTGTGGCAGCCAAGTATTACGTCTTCAATGGCATCTGTTGGAATGTTTGGATTGCGGGCTATTAATTCTTTTATCACCAGCGCAGCCAAATCATCCGCACGAACAGTTGATAAACTTCCTCCAAAATTTCCGATGGGTGTTCTTATTCCATCTACAATGTATGCATCCATAATTACTCGCTATCTTCTTTAGGAAACTATAAAATCATTTATCGAATTTTTAACCCCGGCATTAATGCAGGGATTAATGAATATCCTGTTGTCTATTTAATCTTTTCTACAAACTTAGCGGTTGTTTTAGTTCTCACTTCCTCAAGCGTTGCACCTGGCATTAGTTCAATTAAAGTCAATGCACCTTCATCAAAACTAAATACCGCTAACTCTGTAATGATCAGATCCACTGCTTTCGTAGCGGTTAATGGCAAAGTACACGCTGGAACAATTTTCGATGAACCATCTGTGTTGGTATGCGTCATTACAATAATTAATTTTTTTGCACCAGCTGCCAAATCCATCGCACCACCAACACCCAATAAAGGTTTTCCGGGAACCGCCCAATTAGCAAGATTAGCATTTTCATCTACCTGCAAACCGCCCATCACAGCCACATCAACATGCCCGCCTCGTATCATGGCAAACGAATCTGCACTATCAAAATAACTACTCCCTGGCAATGTAGTTACGGGTATTTTACCTGCGTTAACGGGATAGTCGAGAGCACCCCCACCATCAGCGGGCGAAGGCCCAACACCAAGCATTCCATTTTCCGTATGAAGTATAATGCCATCTTCCGATGTAATAAAATCAGCTACCAATGTAGGAATACCAATTCCAAGATTTACAACATTTCCTTTTCTCAATTCTTTAAAAGCACGCTTAGCCATATTGCTCCGCGTATCATCAATTTTTTTCGATGCATTCAACGAAGCAGATGTTCCCAATCCTTCTAACGTAACATGGGCTTGCACAATATAATCCACGTAGCAACAGGGTGTATGGATAGCGTCAGGATCGAGTAAACCAACCGGAACAATTTCCTCTACTTCTGCAATCACAAGATCGGCAGCCGTTGCCATAGCACGGTTGAAATTTTGCTCGGTCATGCGATAGGTAAGATTACCGGCAGTATCGGCTTTCCATGCCCTGATGAATGCAACATTCGCCCTGATGCCTTTTATAAAAACCTGCTCTACCCCATCAATTACTTTTTTTTCTCTTCCTTCGGCTATGATCGTGCCGACAGAAGTTGGTGTATAAAAACCACCTATTCCTGCGCCTCCTGCACGTATTGCTTCCGCTAATGTACCCTGTGGCAGCAGTTCGTATGCAACGCTGCCAGATTGGGCTGCTTTGACCGCATCGGGATTACTTGTAAAAAAAGAACCAATCATTTTTTTGATCTGTCCATTTAACAACAACCGCCCGCCACCAAGATTGGGTTCGCCAACGTTGTTGCCAATGAATGTCAGATTTTTAGTACCGGTTTCTGCAAGGGCATGAAGCAAATGAACGGGGTTGCCCGTCATACCAAAACCACCGCCAAATATTGCGTCTCCATCTTTTACCAAAGCTGCTGCCTCTTTTGCTGAAATCTGTGGAACTTGTTTCATGTATTGAACCTATAAAATTTAACTATTGTACCTGTAGTCTTATGTTCTTTCAGGTTTTAATCCCCAACGTTCAGGCCACAGCCTTAATGCACAGGATACAAATTTTAAAAAAGTTTTATCACCTTACGAACTGGTTGATGCTGGTGAAGTATTGCGAAAGGTATTTAAAAATAATGATCCATCAGGGCCAGTCAAACCACCCCGTTTTGCACTTTTAACATCCGGTGGATAATATCCCAGCATGGGGTTTATTTTGGGTGCTAAAATATCTGCCGGCATACAGAAAGATAGTCCTGAATATAAAGTTGATTCGATCCTGGAATTAGAAGCCCTGTATTGCTCAAAAGGAATGTTTAATGTGCAGGCGCGGCACAATGTATTCTCATCCAATAAATAAATGAAATTTCCAGGTCAACTGGCAATTATCAAAATATGGAATGATCGAATATGGTTCAGGTACCGGTAATTCCAATTATCGCAGTCGTGGTTTTATCTTCAATGATTTTCCAACGGCCAATGGAGACAATGCATTTCCAATCAAGTATAATTATGTCCGCCTTTTCGAAAAAGTCTACCGTAAAGTCGGGCCTGATATTAGTATTGCAACGAACGAAAAAAGCAAACAAATTCAATGTTATCAAGGTCATGAAATAACTTATATCAACTAGAATTGGAATCGTTAAACATGCCGCTCGCTTTAAGCAATTGGCGTCCATGTAACCAAAACACAAATCTTACTTTCGCGAGATGCTATTTATAACCAATCCATTTTCGTCACGACTTCTTCTGCAAGCCCAAATGAGAGTGTCATGCCTGCGCCACCGAGGCCATTAACAATGGTTACTCCCTGTTCAGGCTGATGTACAAAATCTACTTCACCATTTGTTCTTTTTGGATAGGTACCATTCCAGCTTTGCGTGATAGCCCAATTTTTAAATCTTGCAAATTTGCGCAGGTATGCTATAATCATATCATTCAACTCGGCTCTGTCGAAAGGGTCAAGGTGAAGACCATATTCATGCGTATCGCCAATGGTTAATTCGCCATTGCCATTTTGTGACACCATTACATGAATACCATACTCAAGATAGGCTGGCATGGTATCTTCAAAATGTTTTTTGAGGAGGTCCAGCGAAGGCGACACCTGAAACCCTTTGTAATGCACCAATGAAAGACCACCACACAATGCAGGACCAATGCGCCATGCTTCAGGTTGCGCTATGATACGCATCATCTGCAATTTGCATTTTGTAAAATGATTTTCAGCAAAAACTCCCGGGTAGAGCGTTTCAAAATCGGCGCCACTACATACATAAACCTGATCAGCCTGCCAGTTTTCCTTACCCGAAAAAACATATGGATACTCCACCCGGCTGATTGCCGTATTGAAGAAAAATTTCACACCATATTTTTCAGTCAGATACGCAGGCAGTGCTAGTACCGCAGCTCTTGATTCAATAATCATTTCATTTGGACTCCAGAGTGAGCCTTCCAATCCACAGGATTTAC
>JBKJNG010000165.1:0-2539 GCA_046596065.1 Phnomibacter sp.
ACCACAACGACAGGAATTCATTATAGAAAACTTAAGGTTTGAACTGGATATTTTAGAAACAATATGATGTGGTGCAAACCACACTTTAAATTGAACCAGTTAATTGTAAATTATATATCGAATGATTCACATAGTATTCCAGGAGGCGGATGTAGCAACGCTAAAAAAAGCACAGGAGTTGGATGAAACATTAGCGGGAGATATTCATCAAATAAAAGATGATTATGCTGTTGGTCCTTTAAATGAATTAAATAGGCCCGAAGGCTGGCAGGCAAGAAGAGATTGGTGGCGTATGTTGCTCGAAATCAGTGGCGATTATAACGTGGAAGAAACACTGGGTATGGTGGATGATAAAATGACTGTTCATCAACTAATTACTGCACTGAAAAATAACGAAGAAGAAATTGTTTGGATTTGGGCAGCACAAAACAAACATGATGTAAGTGGCTATTATTGGTTGATGAGCCAGTTGCCCGATTACCAGGGCCGCATCTTTATTTTATACTTAAATAATCTTCCTTTTATAAATGATAAAGGCGGCATTTTTTATCCAACCAACCTGCACGAAATTCAGCCGAAAGAATTTTTAAAAGCAAAGAAATTAGCAAGGCTTGTTACGTTAAGCGAATTTGAAATTGATCCCGATGAATGGAAGCGAATTTGCAGCGAAAATAAACTGGTTCGATTGCTGGAAGGCGGTAAAAAATTAGCGCAGGCCGATGAAGATTATTATGATGCAAACATTTTAAAATATGTAAGCGGCGATTTTCAAAAAGCCAACCGCATTTTGCAGCAATATTATTCAAAGGAAAAAGAAACAACCGCAGATGTATTTATGCTGTGGCGATTAAAAAAACTCGCGGGTGACAGGGACTGGGAGATCAAGGGTGATATTGCAAAAAGCTCTAAGGATTTTGAGATCAGGGATACAAATATCATTTCAAAAAAGAAGTCCACCGCAGAGACAATAGATAATAGATGATAGACAATAGATGATGAGCAATAATGCACTACTCATTACTCACTACTCACCATTTACTACTTAACACTCACTATTCACCACTGTCCACTCACGATTCACGATTATGAATGAAGAACAGGTTTTTGAAAATACCAATAACGCAGTAACCGGTGTAAGCGACCTGTACAAAGGTTGGTTTCTCGATTACGCTTCCTATGTAATATTAGAGCGTGCGGTACCTGCTGTGGAAGACGGAATGAAACCCGTACAACGCCGCATACTTCATGCCATGAAAGAAATGGATGATGGCCGTTTTAATAAAGTGGCCAACATTGTAGGGCAAAGCATGCAATACCATCCGCATGGCGATATGAGTATTACCGATGCATTGGTAAACATGGGTCAAAAAGATTTGTTGATTGATACACAGGGCAACTGGGGCGATGTAAGAACTGGTGCTTCGGCGGCGGCGGCACGTTATATTGAAGCAAGACTTAGCAAGTTTGCACTTGAAGTAGCATTCAATCCAAAAACAACACAATGGCAGTTAAGTTATGACGGCAGAAAGAATGAACCATTAACGCTGCCAATGAAATTTCCGATGTTGCTGGCACAAGGTGCAGATGGTATTGCAGTGGGCCTTTCCACAAAAATTCTTCCGCATAATTTTAACGAGATCTGCGATGCGGCGGTCAAATATTTAAATGGCAAAAAAGTAGAAATATTTCCTGATTTTTTAACAGCGGGTCAGGTTGATGTAAGCAATTATAATGATGGCAAACGCGGAGGAAAAGTAAGGGTTCGGGCACGTATTGAAGAACTCGATAAAAAAACATTGGTTATTCATGATGTGCCTTATGGCGTTACCGTAAATACGCTTATAGATTCTATAACAAAAGCAACCGAAGCAAAAAAAATCCAGGTAAAAAAGGTAACTGATTTTACTGCCGAAGATGTACGGTTGACAGTTGAATTATCTACCGGTGCTTCGCCCGATATTACCATTGATGCATTGTATGCTTTTACCGATTGCGAAGTGAGTATTTCGCCCAATGCATGCGTTATCATTAATAACAAACCACGCTTTGTAAGTGCAACAGAATTATTAACCTGGAGTGTTGATAATACCAAAGATTTATTAAAACGCGAGTTGGAAATAAAGCTTGGTGAACTAAATGAAAAATGGCATTATACTTCGCTTGAAAAAATATTCTTCGAGGAAAAAATTTACAAAGAGTTAGAAAAGAAACATGATACCTGGGAAATAGTGCTTGAAGCAATTGCAAAAGCGTTTGTACCTTTTAGAAAAAAACTAAGAAAAGAAATTTCGAGAGAAGATATTCTTAAACTAACGGAGAAGCCTGTTCGTCGTATTTACAAGTTGGATATCGATGAACTGAATAATCAAATCAAGGGAATAGAAGCAGATATTAAACAGGTTGAATTTGATTTGGCGAATCTTAATGCTTTTGCCGTCCGTTATTTTGAAAGCCTGCAGGCAAAATATGGTAAGGGCCGCGAACGAAAAACAGAAGTGAAATTATTTGATACCATACAGGCAAGACAGGTAGCAATTGC
>JBKJNG010000184.1:0-2941 GCA_046596065.1 Phnomibacter sp.
GTACACAATGTTTGCAAGCACCAGGGTGACCCACTGGGCGAAGAAAAAATATTAGACAGTTGCATTACTTGTCCCTGGCATGGCTACCAATATCTTCCACATAACGGACAATCACCACCACCATTTACCGAGAAAGTAAGCACGTATGATGTAAAGATTATTGGTGATGAAGTTTGGCTTAATCCAACACCTTATGCCGAAGGCACAGAACGCCCGGGTGCGCAATTAAATTTCGTAACAAATAAACCATCGCTATATGCCTGAAGAAATAATAAACAACGAGGGTTCGAACGCTCCCGCGTCGCAAATAACCAAAGAAGATTTTTTTTATATTGGCTGGATGCCCAATGCACCGGCGGCTTATTCGAAGCACGTACGAAAAGTTATTATCGCATTGATATTGTTGGTGCCAGCTGTTGCTATTGCATTGGCTTTTTCGCAAAAGAAATTTTCAACGTCCATTTTTGAATTTGGACAGCTGACAGCCATTAAAGGAATTTATTTACAGCAGCCGGTTCCTTCATTAAAAGTTATTTCTTCAAAGGATATAATGGGCAATTTCACTTACATCACAATACCATTGGTTGGTTATGGAAAGTTTGGTGCTGGAGGTGCGATAGCTCAAATCGAAAAACAAAATAACATCAGCCTAAATAAAAAACTGGTCACATTAAAAGGCAGTTTGTTATACAGCGATGGTAAAACTTTGTTGCAGGTAGATGTCAACGATCATCCTTTGGTACAGGTTGATACCAACAGCGGAAACCCGGAATATTTACCAAAGGTTACAGATCTCGGAACCATAAATATCAGGGGCGAAGTGCTGGACCCAAAATGTTATTTCGGTGTAATGAAACCAGGTCACGGCAAACCGCACCGCGATTGTGCTATTCGTTGTTTGCTTGGCGGCATAAGCCCGGTATTTTATGTGCGTAATGCTGAGGGCCAATCAAATTACTATTTGATGCTTGGTGAGCATGGTGAAAAAATCAATGAACAACTGCAAGACTTTGTTGCTGATCCCGTTCAACTGGAAGCACACGCAAAACAATACGACGACTGGATCGTGTTGTTTGTAAGACCTTCCTCTATACAACGAATATCAACCTTTAGTTGGCTAAAGAATAATGATGATGAATATGCTTCTTGTGGAAAGTAGCGGCAGCTTCGTTGGCGCTTAACACTAAGCAAAATTAGTTGTTAGGCTATTTTATTTTTTGAAGTCATTTGCATTCAGTCGTACTACGTTTTCTTTCCCGGAAACGACTCCATAAAGCTGTCTGTACGTTTTTTATTTAAAAGTTGTTCGATAGCCAGTTTACCGCTTTTCCGAACTCAGTCTTTTATGTCTGCTTTTGTCATGAATCAACAAGCTTATTGGTTAGGTGCCATTTCAACTCATTTGCAATTTGAAATTCATTAGAAATCCTTCCTTTTGAAATAAGATCAGGTTGCTTCTGTGAATTATCAATCAGCATCCAGTAATCTACTTTGTTCTTATACTAGAAAGGTCGGGCTAAATAAAAAAGATAACAACCCCTGCTTACGAATTATTGTATGCTTTCAAAACAACTTCCCGTAAAATACTGCTTACATCACTTACGGTGAATTCAAGCAGTTCGGCAAGTTTCTGTGGCTTCACCCAATTATCAGGATTTACATCCGGCATACTCTTCCTGTTAAGCGGCGTATCGAGTGTACTGGGAACCACTACAGTGGCGGTAACGTTTTTCCCTTTTGCTTCTTCGTTAATGTATTCAGCGAGTTTAAACAGCAAAGATTTACCAAGGCTGTATGACACAAGTTCTTTGCCTTGCTTTGGTTCAATGGCAGGCCGTGCACCTATAAAAACAATTCGACCGTTTTCGTTTGCTATCAGGTGTGTAAACAATGGCCTGGCAACATGAAAAGCAGTTTTAAAATTCAGGGTAATTTGTTTATCAATATCCTCTCCGGTAGTGTCTGCAATATTTCCCATTGCAAATCCACCCACCAACAACAATGCTGCGTCTATTTTCTTATATTTTTCAATCGCATTTAAAACGAAAGCTTCCGTTTCTGTTTCGTTTGTAAGGTTAACAACTATCACTTCCAGGTTTTCATGAGCGGCTAATTCGCTAACCATGGAATCTGCAACAACAGTTGCTATTACTTTATAACCTTTATTAAGAAACGTGCTCGTTACAGCAGAACCAAGGTTGCCGTTAGCGCCTGTGATGATGACTGTTTTCATGATATTTTTAATGGTAATTCGTACTAAAGAAAATTTTCAGCCAAATTAAAATTTAAATCTAAAAGATACAATTGTAATCTTTTAGATTTTTCTACGCAGATGTATTTAAATGTGCAAACAGCCTCATTATTCCCAGCTAAATTTTCCGCCGGTATTTACTCTTATTTTATAAAGGCTCGAATGAGCAGTAAGGTATAAAGTCTTGCCGTCCTTATCGCCCCAGGCCATATTAGCAGGCCGCTCAGGTGTAACTAATTTTCCAAGCAATATCCCTTCAGGAGAAAGAATCCATACACCACCGGGTGCTGATACAAAAAGATTTCCTTCTTTATCAACTTTCATTCCGTCAAGTGCTTCGTCGTCTTCGGTAAAATTAAAATTGAAAAAGATATTGCCATTCATTAATGAGCCATCAGGTGCTACCTCGTAACGCCACAATGTTTTAGTGTGATGAATGTCGCGTATATCCCAATTGGTAACATACAGGTATTTTTCACCAGGTGAAAAAGCGAGGCCGTTTGGTCCGCCAAGGTCTTTTGAAACGACCCGCACTTTTCCGTCCCTGATCACAAACACACCCGAATAATCCAGCTCTTTTCTTTTATCATCAAAAAAATTTGGTAGTCCATATGGCGGATCAGTAAAATAAATGCTACCATCACTTTTTAATACAATATCATTTGGACTATTGAAACGTTTGCCATCCAC
>JBKJNG010000323.1:0-3010 GCA_046596065.1 Phnomibacter sp.
GTTTACCGGCACTTTAATAGCCGCTTTTGTTATTACAGTACAAAACCCGTTTATAGCCTGGCTAACATATAAAAGTACCAGGGCCGGAGTATTAATAATCGCCAGCAGTACACAAAATAAAAAAAAACCTCCGATTTTTCAATGGGAGGTTTTTTAATAAATACTTCTTGCGATTGTTTAAATACTAAAAGCAGTATCCACAATTTCAGATTGCTCTTTGGCATGAACTTTTGCATAACCTGTTGCGGTAGCTGCACTTGGCTTGCGGCTTATAATACCAAAATTGATGGTGTTTAAATTCATTTTAAGAAACGATGCAGCGCCCATGTTAAGTGGTTCTTCCTGTACCCAAAACCAGGTAGCATTAGAATACTTTTTATTAAGTGCATCCAGCTGCTTATAGGGAAGCGGGTAAATCTGCTCCAGCCTTACAATAGCAATATCCGTTCGGTTTTCTTTTACTTTTTTATCCAGCAGATCAAAATAAATTTTGCCGCTGCATAACAATACTTTTTTCACAGATCCTGGCACCTGGATATCTGCGTCATCAATTACTTCTTTAAAACCGCCATTAGTAAATGCACTGATATGGCTATAGCTTAAAGGCAAACGCAAATTTGCTTTGGGGCTAAAATTGATTAATGGTTTACGGAACTGCCATGCCAGCTGCCTGCGCAATGCATGGAAGAAATTAGCCGCCGTTGTAATGTTTGTAATTACCATATTCAGCTCGGCACACATTTGTAGAAAACGCTCCATTCGGCCACTGCTATGCTCAGGTCCCTGCCCTTCGTAACCGTGCGGCAACAACATGGTAACGCCGTTCATACGATTCCATTTTTGCTCGCCTGCAGCAATAAACTGGTCAATCACGGTTTGTGCACCGTTGGCAAAATCGCCAAACTGTGCTTCCCACAAAACCAGTGCATGCGGGTTAGCTAATGAATAACCATATTCAAAACCAAGCACACCATATTCGCTCAGCAATGAATTATAAATGTAAAACTGTCCCTGGTCGGGCGATATATTCGCCAAGCGGTTATAATACTTATCGGTTACTTCATCCCGCAATACCGCATGCCGGTGGCTGAAAGTACCGCGGCCTACATCCTGCCCGCTCATGCGGATATCGTTGCCATCTTTACAAATAGTAGCATACCCAAGTAACTCGCCGGTTGCCCAGTCAAATTTCTTTTCGTCCTGGTACAACTTCACTTTATCGCCAAGCAATTTCTCAACTTTTTTCAGTGGTTTAAACCCTTCGGGCAAATTCATGATAGCATCAAAACACAGCATCAGTTCTTCTTCGGAAACCGCTGTAACCGGGCTTGCTTCAAAATCCTCCTGTGTTGCCTTCCTAAGTTCACGCCACCACTCTTCCGGCTTCTGGTATTTATACGGTAGCGGGTTTTGTTTTATTTCATCCAATCTTTCCTGCAGGTCGGCCCAGAATTTTTTCTCCATATCCTTAGCCAGGTCTTTGGCATCCGCCTCACCGTTTTCAATCAGGAAAGTGGTATACATTTCCCTTGGGTTTGGATGTTTCTCTATTAATGCATACAAGCCAGGCTGGGTAAACTTTGGATCATCACCTTCGTTATGGCCATGCCTGCGATAACAAACCATGTCCACAAACACATCACTGTTAAATTCCTGCCGGTAGCGCATGGCAATATTTACCACTTTCACCACCGCTTCGGCATCATCGCCGTTTACATGAAAAACGGGGGCCTGTACCGCAGCTGCAAGCGAAGTACAATAATCGGAGCTTCTCGCATCATTAAAATCGGTGGTAAACCCAATTTGGTTATTAATTACAAAGTGAAAAGTACCGCCTGTGTAATAGCCATTCAGCTTGCTCATCTGCAGCACTTCATACACAATTCCCTGTCCGGCAACCGAGGCATCGCCATGAATAAGAATAGGAAGCACTTTATCGTAATCGCTATTATACACCACGTCAGCCTTAGCTCTTGCAAAACCAACTACCACCGGGTCTACTGCTTCGAGGTGTGATGGGTTCGGTGCTAATTTTAATTGAATGGTTTTACCCGATGCCGTTGTCGGCTGGCTACTAAAACCAAGATGGTATTTTACATCGCCGCTACCCATGGTGCTATCCGGCGTGGCCTTCCCTTCAAATTCATTAAATATTTGCTCATAGGTTTTGCCCATGATGTTGGCCAGAATATTCAATCTTCCCCGGTGAGCCATACCAATAACCACTTCTTCCACACCATTGTCCGAGGCGGTATTTATGATCTCATCCAACGCCGGAATAGTAGTTTCGCCCCCTTCCAGGCTAAAGCGTTTTTGCCCGATGTATTTGGTATGCAAAAACTTTTCGAACATTACGCCTTCATTCAGTTTGCTAAGTATGCGTTTCTTTTTTTCAATAGAAACCGGGTTCTTAAAATCGTGCTCGATCTCCTTTGTAAGCCAGGCCACCCGTGTCTGATCGCTGATGTATTTAAACTCCCAGCCCACGTGATTGGCGTAGCAATCGGTTAAATGATCCAAAATATTCCGGAGCGTGGTTGGACCCAGACCTATCAATTTACCAGCCTGGAAAGTTTTATCAAGGTCGGCTTCGGAAAACCCATAAAAGCCCAGGTCTATATTGGCTCCCCGGTCCATGCGGTCCCGGATTGGGTTGGTTTTTGCCAATAGATGGCCTTTGTTACGGTAACCAAGAATCAGGCGGTAAGCCCGCAGGTCAAACATCCAGTCTGCGGCACTTGGCTCAGACGATGGTGGCTGGGTTCCATTGGCCGATGGTTTAGCAACGGATGCACCATTAGCCAGCACGTGGCCCGAGGAAATGGCGAAATCAAAACCTTCAAAGAATTTTTTTAACTCCGGATCAACGCTTGTGGGATCTTTTACAAAATCGCTGTACAAGCTTTCGATATAAGCAGGATGCTGGTTGGTGATGAACGAAAAATCTTTCATATAAAAGCGGTGTTAAACCTTGTCTTACTAATTCAAAAAAAGGGATGGCAAATGTAGT
>JBKJNG010000045.1:0-4416 GCA_046596065.1 Phnomibacter sp.
CAAACACATGCGGGATAAAGTGGAGATAACCTATGTCACTCCCCTAAGCGGTGCCTTTACCAAACCAAAAGCAACCGCCACGCTTGATCATTTACTGGAGGAAAAAAATATAAAAATAGAAAGTGATTTTGCTATTGCTGAAGTAGACAACGAAAACAAGAAAATTATTGATTATGGTGGCCGCGAAATTCCATTTGACCTTTTGGTTACAGTGCCCACAAACAAGGGTGATGAACTGATGGAACGCTCTGGTCTTGGAGATGATTTAAACTATGTACCCACTAACAAAGCCACGTTACAATCACTTGCATGGAAAAATATTTTTGTACTGGGCGATGCCAGCAATATTCCCGCATCAAAAGCAGGTTCGGTTGCGCATTTTGAAGCCGAAATACTTACAGAAAATATTCTGCGCTTTATAAATAATGAGCCGCTTAAAGAAGAATTTGACGGCCATGCAAATTGCTTTATTGAAACAGGCAATGGCAAGGCGTTACTGATAGATTTTAATTACACACACGAACCCGTTGAAGGCGAATTTCCCTTCCCGGGTATTGGCCCGCTTAGACTATTAAAAGAAAGCCGGATGAACCATATGGGCAAGCTGGCTTTCAGGTGGATTTACTGGAATGTATTATTGAAAGGAACACATATTCCTTTTGTATCTGCTACCATGCAGGAATCAGGAAAACATTATGCGTAATAATTAAAATAAAATATATGGAAAAGATTATTTCTGGAAAAACAATCGATGTTAATGAAGAAGGCTATATGACCAATTTCTCACAATGGAATAAAGAAATTGGTGAAGCAATAAGCAAGGAAGCTAACATATCTCTTTCACCAAGGCATTGGGAAGTGATTGATTATATACAGGATGAATACAAAAAAGAATTGCCTTTAAGTATAAGGCGTATTGGAAAAAGCGGCGTTGTGGATATAAAAGAATTGTATGCTTTATTTCCCATGGCTCCTTTAAAAACTGCCACAAAAATTGCAGGTATTCCAAAGCCGGCGAGCTGTATTTAATTTTTATAACAATTACAATTTAAGATCATGGAAGAACACAATGGTGAAATAAAAAAAATGATGATCATTCTTTCTAAAGCAACTTTAGAGAATGTTTACGCTGCATTTGTGTTAGCTAATGGTGCAAGAATGGAAGGAATTGAAGCCGAAATGTTTTTTACATTTTTTGGACTGGAAGCTATTCATAAAAAGAAACTCGAGCACCTGCATGTTGCAACAGTTGGTAACCCCGCCATGCACATGCCAACAATGATTGGAGGATTGCCAGGCATGGAAGCTTTGGCAACAAGCATGATGAAAAAAGAAATGGAAAAAGTTGATATGCCGGACGTACTTGAATTTCTTGACATACTAAAAGCGTCGGGTGTAAAACTGTGGGCCTGTAAGCTGGCTATGGACATGTTCCACTACGAAAAATTAGACATGTATGATGAAATAGATGGCGTGATTACCGTAGGCGATTTTTACAAACAGGGAAGTGGCATTGGAACACACATGTTGTTTGTTTAAATAAAGATTTTTGTCTTTTGTATAAACGATTGTGAATAAAAAATCACGGCTATAAACCGTGATTTTTTATTGTGTGATACTGATCATTATCATTATTTGTAACATGCCAACTTTAAAGGCAGCGTTACCAGCTGCCATAATTATCCCCAATTAATCTTAGAAACGTTGGTTATTTTTCCTAACATTTGCAGCAGGTAAAAATTCACTTGCTTATTATGAACAGGATCCTATTATCGCTTGCTTCTTTTTTATTTTTTTCCCTGCAGGTTACAGCACAAAACAGCTCAATTAATAAACTATTATACGGCGTTGCTTATTACGATGAGTATATGCCATACGATCGTCTTGACAAGGATATTGAGATGATGAAAGCTGCCGGCATCAGTGTGGTTCGTATTGCCGAATCAACCTGGAGTACCGTAGAGCCACAGGAAGGCGTGTTTGATTTTTCGCATATCGACCGGGTGCTGAATGCGATGAACAAAGCAGGTATAAAAGTAATTGTTGGTACGCCCACTTATGCGGTGCCCACCTGGCTGGTAAAAAAATATCCCGATGTACTGGCCATTACACCTTACGGGCAAAACCAATATGGTGCCAGGCAAAATATGGATATCTCAAACCCGAATTTTCGTACTGCGGCAGAAAGAGTGATCCGCAAAATAATGGAACATGTAAAAGATCATCCGGCTGTAATTGGCTACCAGGTCGATAACGAAACAAAGGCATATAATACATCAGGCCCCGATGTGCAAAAACTGTTTGTTACTTACATGAAAAATAAGTTTGTAACGCTCGATTCTATCAACAGTGCTTTTGGCCTTGATTACTGGAGCAACCGGATTAACAAATGGGATGATTTTCCATCGACCAGCGGCACTATCAATGCAAGCCTTGGTGCAGAGTATAAAAAATTTCAACGCAAGCTGGTAACAGACTATTTAGCATGGCAGGCTGCTATAGTAAACGAGTACAAACATCCCGGGCAATTTGTTACGCAAAACTTCGATCTCGACTGGCATGGATACTCCTACGGCATTCAAACAGAAGTAGATCATTTTGCAGCCGCTAAAGCGCTGGATATTGCGGGTATTGATATTTATCATCCTACGCAGGACCAACTAACAGGAACTGAGATTTCGCTGGGTGGTGATGTTACCCGCTCTATGAAAGGTGGAAAAAATTACCTGGTAATAGAAACCGAAGCGCAGGGTTTTGCACAATGGCTTCCCTACCCCGGCCAGTTACGTTTACAGGCTTTCAGCCATCTTGCCTCGGGTGCAAACATGGTGGAATACTGGCATTGGCATTCCATTCATAATTCTGCTGAAACGTTTTGGAAAGGTTTATTAAGCCACGATTTTGAACCTAACCCAACTTACAATGAAGCCATTACTATTGGCAAAGATTTCGAACGGCTAAGCCCGCAGCTTTTCGACCTTAAAAAGAACAATAAAGTAGCCATTTTATTCAGCAATGAAGCCCTATCCGGCTTTAATTACTTTGGTTTTGGATGGGGTTCACAAACAACCTACAACGACATACTCCGCCAGTATTATGATGCCTTATATCAAATGAATGTTAGCTGCGATTTTGTTGATCCAACCAGCTCTAATATCGAAGATTATAAAGTGCTTATTGTGCCTGCACTTTACGCTGCGCCCGATAGTTTGCTTAAAAGGTTAAACCGCTTTGTAAAAAATGGAGGGCATATTGTTTATACTTTCAAAAGTGGCTTCTCAAATGAAGATGTAAAAGTGCGCACCACGCTTCAACCCGGTATTATTAACGAAGCCTGCGGCGTTGGTTATAGCCAGTTTACATTGCCTCAAAATGTGGCTTTGAAGGATGATCCTTTTAAAGTTGGCAAGAATGACAATAACGTTATTAACTGGATGGAACTGTTAACCCCCACTACTGCAAAGGTGCTGGCTTATTACGATCATCCCGTTTGGGGAAAGTACGCAGCCATTACGCAAAATAATTATGGCAAAGGCGTAGCAACGTATGTTGGTTGTGTAACAAGCAATGCAGTAACCAAAAAACTGTTACAGGATGTAATTTCAAAAGCCGGTTTATGGGGTGCAGATCAGCAGCTTAATTTTCCGTTGATAACCAAAACAGGCATTAATCAACAGGGCAAGAACATTCATTATTATTTCAATTATTCTGCTGATAAAAAAACATTGATTTACCCGCATAATAAAGGCATGGAAATACTTTCAGGAAAAGCCGTTGCAAAAAATGTAGCGCTTGAATTAGCACCATGGGGAGTAATTATCGTGGTGGAAACTTAATGGACACGATAAAGGGATAAATATTTTTATCACAACTTACTTTCCATTTTTGGATTCCCGTAATTTGAGCGCTTCTTAAGATTAGCAAAAGACCACAGTGGAAACTGCGGTCTTTTGGTGTTTATGGGGGAAAGCTAATTCCTCTATATTGCCAGTAATGTAGTTCTTATTATATGCTAACTGGTTTTTATATTTAATGCATCGGAATAAAAAAAAACAATGTTGCTGCATTGAAAAAAAACAACTTAGCTTAAAAAAAGATACTTATGTATTAAGTTCAGAAACAAGTAGCAAACCTTTAGATTATTTGTGTTTTTTGACAGGATTGCTTTACATGCTTAATATTTCATTAATAAGGCGATGGAACTTTGTTTGTCAGATCCTGTGTAAAGTGCATCAGTTTGCCTTTGTTATTTTTCCCACTTTGTCAGTACAACTTACCGGTTTCCAGTTTTTATCATTGAACGTTGGCTGCGCATATGCCGATTTGTCGCCCACGATCATTTTCCAACCTTTTGTAATATCCACAGTTTGTGAGGTGGTTTGTTGTGCCTGGGTGGTGTACATCAGTGCAAGCATG
>JBKJNG010000132.1:0-3794 GCA_046596065.1 Phnomibacter sp.
ATTCAACAGCATGTGCCCTGGGTTGATATTAGTGGCAGTTATGATGAACGATTACAAAAAGCAAAACAGGCTATAGATCACCACTTTAATACTTAAGCGTAAACTTTGTTTTAAAATTTTTTGGTTCTTTAAAAAATCTCATACACTTTTGTGCCGCAATGAAAAATATTCAACATAACATTTGGTGGTGGCAGATCGTACAATAACTGTCGGTATGCTAAAACTTTGTTATGTAATAAAAACATAAGATAATAAATAGCCCCGGCACAGCCGGGGTTTTTTATTGCACTTTTTAAAAGGCATTTTTATTATCAGGATCATCTAACAGCTTAAAAACGCTATCGGTTTTTGAAATGAAAAAAATTGTAATTACAACACATTGTAAAAAAAGGCTGGCCGATATTTTTACGCCGGTAGGAATTTACTTGCGGCTTAGAGATCGTTTTCGTGATACCATATTGCTGGAAAGCGCCGATTTTCATACAGCAGAAAACAGTTGGAGCTTTATTGCAGTTCAGGCCATCGCCGGTTTTGAAGTATTGGATAATCACAACATCGAATATAAATTTCCGGGTCAGCAACCTGTAAAAAAATCTATTTCAAAAGCAGGTGAAGTTGTTCCTGAATTAAATAATTACCTATCAAATTTTTCCTGCGACGGTGATTGCGAAATCAAAGCAGCACAAAAATTTTTTGGATACACGAGCTACGATGCAGTTCAATTTTTCGATAGCATTAAGCTAACAGCAAACGGTCCGTCGGCTACGTTTCCCTTGTTGCGTTACCGGTTGTATCAGTATGTTATCGCCATCAATCATTTTAAAGATGAACTTTTTATTTGTGAGAATAAAGTAGATGGACTGGAAAGCGAATTATCTGCACTTGAATCTTACATATACAGTAAAGATGTGCCGGTTTATCCTTTCAAAATGCAGGGCGAAGAGTCGAGTAATATGGCGGATGCCGATTATATTGAAATGGTAAAAAAAGGAATTGCATCAGCACACCGCGGCGATGTTTTCCAGATTGTTTTAAGCCGAAGATTTCAGCAAAAATTTACCGGTGATGAATTCAATGTTTACCGGTCATTAAGAAGCATTAATCCATCGCCCTATTTATTTTATTTCGATTATGGCGATTACCGGTTGTTTGGATCTTCGCCTGAAAGCCAGCTAATTATTGATAAAGGAAAAGCTATTGTTCATCCAATCGCAGGCACATTTAAAAGAACGGGAAATGATGAAGAAGATAAGAACCGTTCGGCCGCTTTGTTATTGGATGCAAAAGAAAATGCAGAACATGTAATGCTGGTTGATCTTGCACGAAATGATTTAAGCAGGCATGCCAGTGAGGTTACCGTTAGCAGCTACCGAAAAGTACATTTTTACAGTCATGTAATTCATTTGGTAAGCGAAGTAACGGGGATGGTTAACGAAGGAGCCCAGCCCTTTGATATTATGTCAGATACTTTTCCAGCAGGCACATTAAGCGGTGCGCCAAAGTTTAAAGCCATGCAATTGATAAATAGCTACGAGCCCGATAGCCGAGGTTATTATGGTGGCGCAATTGGTATGCTGGCATTGGATGGAAGTTTCAATCATGCCATTATGATCCGCACTTTTTTAAGCCGTAATAATACCTTGTATTACCAGGCTGGTGCAGGTGTTGTTGCACGCAGCGAACCTGAAAGTGAATTACAGGAAGTGAATAATAAACTGGGCGCTTTAAAAAAAGCAATAGTATTAGCACAGGATATTTAATGGGTGATTTATATCCGTTCATGATTATTAAAAATTAAGTAAAAAGCAAAAGCAATAATTAGCAGGAACAACAAATGAAAATTTTAGTATTCGATAATTACGATTCATTTACCTATAACCTGGTACACCTTGTAGAAAAAATAACACACATTAAAGTGGAGGTTTTTCGCAACGATGAGATCGCATTGGAAAAAGTGAAAGATTATGATAAGATTATTTTATCACCGGGCCCGGGCATACCAACAGAGGCAGGTTTGCTGCTTCAGTTAATTAAAGAATACGCAGCCACAAAAAGCATATTGGGTGTATGTCTTGGCCACCAGGCAATTGGCGAAGCATTTGGTGGCACATTAACTAATCTCAGCGATGTGTACCATGGTGTGGCAACAAATTGTAATGTACTAAAAACTACTGCGCCGTTGTTTGAAGGACTTGGTAATAATTTAGAGATTGGCCGCTATCATAGCTGGGTAGTTTCAAAAGAAAACTTTCCTGAATCACTTGAAATTACAGCGGAGGACGACAATGGTTTTATAATGGGATTACAGCATAAAACATTTGATGTACAGGGCGTACAGTTTCATCCAGAAAGTGTACTTACACCAAAGGGCGAAGCCATTATGCGCAACTGGCTAAAACATTAAGTATTTACTGGTGATACAAAGCCTTTCACTCACGATTCATCACTCCCCACTCACCCCTTCACCGTTCAAGAAAAAATGATTCATGAAAAAGATATTACAATACCTGTTCGAACATAAAACCTTATCGAAGGAACAGGCAAAAGATGCATTAATTGGTATTGGCCGCGGCATTTATAATGAGCACGAGATAACTGCTTTTATGACTGTTTATCTTATGCGAAGTATTACCATTCACGAGCTCGAAGGTTTTAGAGATGCGCTGCTTGAACTATCAGTGAAAGTCGATTTAAATGGCAATGAAGTAATGGATATTGTTGGTACCGGCGGCGATGGAAAAAACACATTTAATATTTCAACTTTAAGTTGCTTTATAGTAGCTGGCGCAGGACATAAAGTTGCCAAGCATGGCAACTACGGAGCATCAAGCGTAAGCGGTGCCAGTAATGTAATGGAGCAGCTTGGTTATAAATTTAACAACAACAGCGATGCGTTGAATAAGGAATTGGATGAAGCGAATATTTGTTTTTTACATGCCCCATTGTTTCATCCCGCATTAAAAGCTGTTGGACCCATTAGGAAAAACATTGGTGTTCGTACGTTTTTTAACATGCTGGGTCCAATGGTAAATCCTGCAAATCCTGCGTACCAGTTAGTGGGTGTTTACAACCTCGAAATGGCCCGCATTTATAATTATTTGTTGCAGCAAACAGGCAGAGCATTTACCATTATACACAGTATTGATGGTTACGATGAAATATCGTTAACCAACGATACAAAAGTTATTACCCGGGATGGTGAACAAATATTGACACCCGTTCAATTGGGCAAACGCATGGTGCAGGCCTCTGATATTTTTGGTGGTAATACTGTTGAAGAAGCCGCAAAAATCTTTAAGAAAATTATTAAAGGTGATGGCACGTGGGCGCAGAATGCAGTGGTGCTTGCAAACGCTGCTATGGCCCTGCATTGCACTGGTAAATATCGCAGTTATAACGATGCGTACAATGCCGCAGTGCAAAGTCTTGAAACCGGCAATGCCTATACTGCATTAAATAAATTGATAGCTACAACAGCTTAATAAGCAAACTGTATAACGTCTTTTCTTCGAAGGATATATCAAACAATATGAACAGTAATACATCCATATTCAATAAATATTACCAGCCTTTGTCCAATGAAACAGGCGGCGGTTCAAAAGCAAATATTCTCGATGAGATTATTGCGGCAAAGCGGAAAGAAATTGCCTTGAGCAAACAATTTCAACCGGTATCTGAACTGGAACAAAAACCTTATTTTGAAAGAACAACTCTGTCGCTGAAGAAGTCCTTAAAAGAATGCAGCGGCATCGTCAGCGAATTCAAAAGACGTTCGCCTTCCAAAGGCATTATCA
>JBKJNG010000615.1:0-3076 GCA_046596065.1 Phnomibacter sp.
TTCTTAATGCGGTTAATAATGTACCAGAAAGTAAACATCACAATAAACACCGCCATCAATCCAAGTATCAGTCCAAAGCGTTTTGCCTGCAGGCTGTTGGCATCAATTTCTTTAATAATACGGGTAAGATCTTTTTCCCGTGCAATATCAAGTTGTGTTGAGATACGTTCGATCGCCTTGCTTAATTCAACGCCTTTTTTTTCGTTAATAAAGTCTTCTGCTGCCTGTTTGCCACTTCCTGAAAGTGTATCTTAAACCTTGTAACTAAAACGAATTTTTTCTTCCGTTAAAAAATTCAGTTCATCCCATAACCTGCGGCTGCTATCTGTTACAAGCAATTCGCCCAATTCTTTTACACTTGCTTTTACCCGGGCCACTTCCTCCTCAATTCCAGTCCTGGATGCTTCGTTATTTGTTATAATACTGCTGCGAACATTGTTGTCAATCGAAAGCAAATCATTCTGTAAACCCTGCAAATGGGAACGCATAGTAATTTCTGATAACAGGCTTTCGTTACCGGCTACCAGTTCGTCGATGTTTTTATTGGCGTTGTATTGAAGTACTACAATCAGGGCGGTGGTAAACAGGAAAATGAGCAGCAGGAATATTTTAAAACGGCGGCTTATCATAGGGTTGATAAGTTGATTGGTTGATTGGTTGACAAGGGAACAGTTGAAAAGTTGACAGGTTGATAAGTTGACAAGGGAACAGCAAGGTGTGCGCTTTCCATAATTTTCACCTCTCACGTTTCACATTTCACCTTCAACTTCACTTTAACGCCCGTCATCTCACTTTCCCCGTGAAGTTAACCTGATGTACCTATTGAACAGCCAAACAATAGCAATGCAGGTAATAATAATTGAAACCGCCAGCAAAATGATGAGCGGACTTTTTATATCCTTATCCAGTAAAAAAAGGAACTTGTATAACTGCACGCAAAACAATGCGGTAGCAATCATAAATAGTATGGTTATCTTTTTTTTCATGGGAATTTAAAAAATGGCCGCTATGGAAATAGCAGCCATACGCCTTTGTACCATAAGAACTAAAAACATTCATCAAATAAAAATGATAAGTATGTTCCTGCTGGTAAAACAAATTTATTGTAAGCCACGGGGGTATTTCGGGTAAAATCGCTTGTCAGCCAAAACGGGTCGGTGAAAGGGGATAAAACCTCGGTGAGTTATAACAGGTTCAACCTTTTGTTCAAAGCAGCACGGTATGCATCGGCAACCGGTATGGCAGCTTTGTTTATTTGGATTACGCCTTCCACAATCGAATCTATTTTATTTAAAGCCACCATATAAGAACGGTGAACCCGTAAAAATTGAGCGACAGGCAACTTTTCTTCCATGCTTTTTAAAGTGGTATGTATTGCATGAAATTTTGGGCCCGTATATAATTTTACATAGTCGCCCATTGCTTCCATATATAAAATATCGTTGAGTGCAATACGCTTTAGCACGCCATTATCTCTAATAAAAACAAAATCAACCGCTTCAACACTTACGATTGCTTTATGGCTGTTAATAATTTCCCTGGCTTTTTCTATGGCTTGTAAAAACCTGGCCGGTGTAACTGGTTTTATAATGTAATCAGCCACGTTCAATTCAAATGCTTCTACCGCATAGTCCATTTTACCGGTGGTAAAAATGATTACCGGCCGTTGCTGACCGAGCAATTTTGTAAGTTCGATTCCGGTCATGTCGGGCATTTCAATATCAAGCAACAGCAATTGAATGGATTGTTCCTGCATAATTTGATAAGCCTCCATGGCAGTGGCACAAGCGCCCACAACAACCAGGTCTTTTACCTGCATAGCCAGTTGCGCCATTCCCATGCGGGCAAGTTTGTTGTCGTCTATTATAAGCGTATGGATAGGTTGCATGTTCGTAGCTGGTTCAAAATAAAACGCAAAGCAATTTAAAATACTACTAATTGTTTTGCTAAATATCTTGTCGGTTAAAAAGAGTATAAACAAGCCGGCTTGTTATCCCGTCCCTTGCAAAGGCAAATATATTTGCCTGAAAACTTTCTCACCCTTACTTTTGCGCTCCAAAATTGGATAACTAGTGCCCGGTTGCAGTCGGGCCGTAAAACAACAAACATGAAAAAAGATATTCACCCTAAAGGTTACCGCCACGTTGTATTCAAAGATATGAGTAACAGCATCTCTTTCCTTAGCCGCTCAACAGCCCGCAGTTCAGAAACAGTTAAATGGGAAGATGGCAACGAATACCCACTGATCAAACTTGAGATTTCAAACACCAGCCATCCGTTTTACACTGGTAAAAATGTACGTGTGGATACTGCTGGCCGTATTGATAAATTCAACAAACGGTACGGAAAAAAGGCATAACCTTTATTTATGTAATTATATTACTCCCTGGTTTAAACAGCCGGGGAGTTTTTGTTTTCAGGCCTGTTTTTTTTGTGAATTTATTAATATAGATAAACGTCTTAGGAATTCATTTTCAACGTTTTGGCGGATTTAATGGCCCTTATCTAAAAAGTATACAGCTATGGTAACTCTAATTTTAATCGACACGCCGCAGTCGCGTTTAACCTTGTATCCATTATCGTTAACAAGGCCGGTTTGTGATTTGCGCCATGGCATTCTCACTATCCGCGAATGGTGGAGCGCCATTACCGGGATGCCGGTATACGCCTTATCTGAGCCATACCTGCAGGAAGACATTCCTGAAGCGCCGCTGTTTATTTGCATTGATGCAACCGTATGCCCCGATGGCAACTGCATTGAACAAATATTGGCACTGGAACAGGGGGCTATGCTGGAAGATGAGCGTGGATTAATTGCTTATGCCAGCAGCAAGATGCCTATTTATAACCAGTTGCCTGTATGGCCGGCTCGCTCGGTTCAGGTGCCGCACCAGCAACGATTAACCGGGGTTTGGCAGCTTTTTCAGACCAATGAAGAAAAGATCAGGCAGCATTTCCAGGTAAATACGAATGGAAGAACTTCAGCGCCGGTGGCTGATTCCAATACAATTATTGGCGGTGAGAACCTATTTATAGAAGCCGGGGCCGATGTGCAGGCGTGCACAATCAATACCAC
>JBKJNG010000267.1:0-2859 GCA_046596065.1 Phnomibacter sp.
ACCGGCAGAGTATTCATCGCTGGAAAATATATGTCCGAATTGTGGCGAACGATGGCGCATAACTAGTTCCTTCGGCATGCCATATTCAGCCAGTGTTTTCTTTTCAAATGCATCGGGGTCTATCTTCTGATCGCCAGCTAAATGCAGTTTCATATCCACCAATGCACTGGCCATATATTCAACCGTTTTAAAACCCTGATTAAACGTAGCTGCTTTTTTAATTTTATCTACCAAAGCCTGCGGTATTGGCTGGCCTGTTTGATAATGCAAAGCGTAATGCTGCAACACTTCGGGTGTAGAAAGCCAGCGTTCCAATATCTGCGAAGGAAACTCCACGTAATCTCTTGCCACGTTTGTTCCGGAAAGCAGCGGATAATTTACATTGCTGCTTAATCCATGCAGCGCATGGCCAAATTCATGAAAAAGCGTGGTGGCATCGTCCCACGAAATAAGCACCGGCTCGCCGGGTTTGCCTTTTATAAAATTGCTGTTGTTGGAAACAATAGTCGTAATATCCTTATCAAAACGTTCCTGGTTGCGGTAAGCATTCATCCATGCGCCTGAGCGTTTGCCGGGCCTTGCATAGGGATCGAAATACCAGAGACCGATTTGTTTGCCGCTGGTTTTGTCGCTAACCTTCCAAACTTTTACATCGGGCTGGTAAACCGGCACATCGGCAACAGGTGTAAACTGGAAATTAAATAATTCACCTGCTACCCAAAACATGCCTTCCCGCAGTTTATCCAATTGCAGGTATTGCTTCACTTCATTTTGGTCGAGATCGTATTTTGCCTTACGAACTTTTTCGGCATAATAGCGGTAATCCCAAGGCTCAATGGTGATTTTGGCGCCCTCCTTGCTGGCAATGGCCTGCATATCCGCTACTTCCTCATGCACTCTTGCAACCGCTGGTTTCCAAACATCTTCCATCAGCTTCATCGCATTTTCAGGTGTTTTCGCCATTACATTATCCAGCCGCCAATGCGCATGCGTGGGGTATCCCAGCAGTTTTGCCCTTTCTGCTCGCAGTTGTAAAATTTGTGTGATGATGGCATTGTTATCATGCGCATCGCCGTTATCGCCACGATTAATAAACATGCGCCAGACCTTTTCCCGCAGGCCGCGGTTATCGGCGTAGGTAAGAAATGGATCAACCGAGGAACGGGTATTGGAAATTACCCAGCTTCCGGGCATGTTGCGGCTTGTGGCTTCTGCGGCAGCGCCATCTTTTAAACCCTGTGGTAAACCAGCCAGTTCGGTTACTGATTTTATTTCAACGTACCGTTCACCTTCGTCGGCCAGCAGGTTTTGATTAAAGTTTGTAAACAGCGTTGAAAGCTGCTGGTTGATGGCTGCGATTTTCGCCTTTTTCGTTTCGTCCAGCTTAGCACCTGCATGTACAAAATTGGAATAGTAACGCCATGTTAGCCTTTGCTGTTCGGGTGTCAGTTTACTTTTTTCAGGAGAATTGTAGACAGCCTCAATCCGTTTAAACAAGGCTGTATTTTGCGTGATCTTATCCTGTAGTTCGGCGAGTTTTGGCTCTATATCGCCTTCAATTGGTTGAAATTCTTTGCTGTTCATATTGCCACTCCATATACCGTAAATAGCATAAAAACGGCTGGCGCTGTGGCCGCTGCTTTCAAGGGCAGCAATGGTATTTTCAAAAGTGGGCGCTGCGGTATTAGAGGTTATCTTATCTATTTCAGCGAGGTTTTCAGCAATGGCTTCGTTAGCCCCCGGTATAAAATCTTCCAGCTTTACTTTATCGAAAGCCGGTACGTCATTATAAGGCCCCTCCCATTGCGCAAGCAGCGGATTTTTTTCCACTGGATTATCTGGTATGTTCATGCTTTGAAAACTGTGTTTTGCTACTTTTTTCGATTTTTTTACCGGCACTGCCAGCGAGGAAACAGCGCATAACAGCAGCGCTATACAACTTGCAAACGAAATTCGATTCATAGTTTAATTGTTTAACTTATGAACTAAGGTATAGCAGTTGATTGCCTCTACGTGCGCAAAAAGCAAGTATTGATGTTTTTTTGGCTTTTCAATAAACGTATGTTATGGCTAAGGCCGGGGTTAATGAATAGAATACTTCAGGGCGTTGGCGTGATAGAAAAAACGACAACAGTTTATCAGAATAATCTAAGACCAATTGCTACACTTAAAGAACCAAAATCTTCTTTTGTTGTCTTATCCCTATTGAAAATATTGATATAAGAAATTTTAGCTGTCCACTTTTGTGATGCAGAAAAGTAAAAACCAACTAAGGGTTTTATACCTAACAGGGTTCGTCCGCTTACAAAAGATGGCCCTGCCAAAAACGACAAATAAATAATTTTTGCCGGATGGAAAGAGGTACCGAAAAATAGATTTACCATTCCGCGAACATCATCAATTCTGGTTCCGTCAGCATTTTCCCTGAAAACTTTGTCGTCTTCCAGGTAGATGTCGCCAGTAAGTTCAATTGTCGGTTTAAACTTTGTTTTGTTGTTTAAAAAAGTTTGAAGTCCGAGTCCGGCGCCCCAGGGATTGTTGCCTGTAGTCCTGTCATGTATTGTTTTGTTGTACTGTGTAAACAGGTAGGTGGACACTTTAGTATTCGCTTGCCCAAAAGATTGTGCCAAAATAAAACAGGGCAGAAACACCATAATTATTTTTTTCATAGAGAGATTTTTTTTGCAAACCCAACGTTAAAGTACAAATACGATACGGATTGAAAATAAATATACAGCATCGATCATCACCTCTGTATAGAGGTAATTTCGGCACCTTAATTCCCGAATATCATGGACTGAAATTCATTTCAACAAAATTCAACTTGTGTAATTGTATGCGATTGAAAAAACATTGTAT
>JBKJNG010000613.1:0-5520 GCA_046596065.1 Phnomibacter sp.
ATATTGCAGTGACTTATTGTTTGGTAAACAAATGGGCCAGGTTTTCAACGTTAGTTTATCGCTGTTGGCAGTATCTATATTTTTTGTGGTTAATCTTATGGGATTGCGTACCAGTAGCCGTACACTAAATATTTTGATGGTGATAAAAGTGGCACTCGTGCTCATTCTTATTTCGGCTTTGTTTAGTGGACAGTTGGTGGAACCTCATGCGCACTCCAGCGATCCCATGCGTGTCTATGACGGGAGTAACGGCTTGCTGCTGTTGGTTATAAGTATGGTAGCCGTATCGTTTACTTATGGTGGTTACCAGCAAACGATCAATTTTGGCGGAGAGGTAAAAGATACTGGTACAATGCAGAAAGGAATTCTTGTTGGTATTGTAATTGTGATTATACTTTACATGTCCGTTAATTATTCTTACGTTAATGTGATAGGGTTTGAGCAAATGAAGAATGCTACTTCTATAGGGGCATTGTTGTTCGAAGCATGGTTTGGAAAGATAGGCGCCAAGCTGTTTGACTTCGCAATGTTCATTAGTGTGCTGGCCTATGTAAACATCCTGCTCATGAGCAATCCAAGAGTAATGTTTGCCATGAGCGAAGATAAAGTGTTGCCGAAGCTGTTTTCATTTCAACATCCAAAGACGGGAGCACTCGTGCCATCGCTTATAGCCTTTAGTACCATCACCATTGTTGTAGTTTTTTTTGGTAAGGGCGTGGATAATATTCTTGGCTTTTCCATCTTTCTCGATTCTTTGGGATTTATAACAGCCGCAGCTGCGCTGTTTATACTCCGCAAACAAAAAGTGAATCAGGATTTGGTGAAAGGAAGTCTTTCGAAATTTGTTCCTTTTATGACCGTGTTGTTTATGTTCGCTTACGGTGTAGTGGCTACCGCTGTGGTTATTGATAACTGGCAAGCAGCACTTACTGGCGTAGGGCTTTTGGTATTATTTTTTGGAATTTTCTTTGTGTTCAGAAAACAACATTCAATTTAAAATGGATAACACAGATCAGCCTTCCTTGTCTTACATACTCAACGAATTAGGTGAGGATCATGCGAGTTATTTTAATGCGGTATCTCCCCCAATAATACAAACAAGCAATTTTCTTTTTAATACGGTTGAAGATCTTCGCAAAGCTTTTGCGAATGAATACGATGCAATTTTATACAGTCGTGGAAATAATCCTACTGTAGATATTTTGCGTAAGAAATTAGCGGCTTTGGATGGGGCAGAAGACTGTCTTGTTTTTAACAGTGGCGCTGCGGCTATTTTTTGCTCAGTGCTTCCGTTTGTAAAAGCAGGCGATCATATTGTAAGTGTAAAAGCACCGTATACCTGGGCTAAAAGAATGTTTGATGTTATACTTACCCGCTTTGGTGTTACCACTACTTACATCGATGGAACAGATATAGTAAACTGGCAAAATGCTATGAAGCCAAACACAACTGTTTTCTATCTCGAATCACCTAATAGCTGGACGTATGAATTGCAGGATCTTGCAGCTGTGGCGCAACTTGCAAAAGCAAATAATATTACTTCCATAATAGACAATAGTTATTGCTCTCCCATTCATCAAAAACCTATTGCATTTGGAATTGATTTGGTATTACAATCTGCAACAAAATATATTGGCGGCCATAGTGATACAGTTGCTGGTGTGCTTACCGGAAGTCATGAAAAAATGACAAAGATTTTCAACAGCGAATACCTTACAACCGGTTCGGGCTGTACGCCTTTTCACGCATGGCTGTTGTTGCGTGGTTTGCGCACATTACCTATGCGTTTGGCACATATAACTAATACTACCCACGAGATAGTTACCTGGTTGCAGCAACATCCAAAAGTGGAGTCTGTTATTTTTCCATTTGACCCGGATTTTCCGCAATATGAGTTGGCAAAAAAACAAATGACCGGTGCCTGTGGCCTTTTAACTTTTATAATGAAAGCAACCTCGGTGGAGGAAATTGAAAGCTTTAGTAATAGCTTAAAACATATACGCATGGCTGTTAGCTGGGGCGGTCATGAAAGCCTTATAATTCCCAGGGTTGCTGGTATAAAGAAAGCGTCATTTAATGCTGCTAACAGGGAGCATCGCATGTTGCGTTTGTATGTTGGCCTGGAGGAAGCGGCCTATTTAAAAGTTGATTTAGAGCAGGCGTTTGAACAAGTTTAAGAATTTTTCCTGTTGGTAGTTTGCAATACTGCTACTTCAGGCATAAATTTTCCCAGTAAAATCGGTTTGTATAATTATGCGATAGGGGGTGAAAGTTGGCCATCAGGGTAAGATAAGCTATCCTTTAGTAAAAGAAAAGTTTGTTGATTTTACGTTCAATATTTCTTTGAGCAATATATTTTACAAAGGCGGAATAAAATACGATTAGCCGGAATACAATGATTTTTTATTCTGATGTTAAGTTCATCGTATAATCGTAAATTATCGGTAGAATGTTGCGGGTGATTGCAACATCATGCTTGTATTTACTCACTTTTCACAACTTGACTTTGCAGCGCCATTCTAAACCTAACCTAACGCTGGGTATACTAAGCTGTTTTCCTTTATATACCCACACTACTTCATTTGGCTTAAAATTAACCACTCATCCAATTTATTTTAATGCGTGGGAGGTAAGTGTAATTTTGTGCCAACATGAGGAAATTTTTGTTAACCATTACCATTGGGTGGTTGTTTACTGTAAATGGCTTTGGCCAGGAAAAATGGGATTTGAGGCGCTGTGTTGATTATGCGGTTGCGAATAATATCAGTGTTCAGCAAAGTAAAGTACAGGAGCGGCTTAGCGAGTTGGTTTACCTGCAAAGTAAGGACGGCCGATGGCCCACAGCCAATATTCAGGGCAGCGGGGGCGAGCAGTTCGGTCGAAGTGTGGATCCTACAACCAACCTGTTTACCACGCAGGCTATAAGTTTTGTAAACCTGGGGCTGCAAAGCGGTGTAACACTCTTCAATTTCTTCAGCATAAAAAATGGTATTGAAGCCAATAAGCTCACGTTTGCAGCCAACAAGGCACAAACAGATAAAATACGAAGCGATATTTCTTTGAATGTTGCCGCTGCTTACCTGCAGGCCCTGCTTGCAAACGAAACGGCATTTATTGCCGATGTGCAGGTGTCTCAAACAAAAGAGCAGTTAAATGCTACCCGAAAAAGGGTTGATGCAGGTGGCCTGCCTGAACTGAATGCAGCTGAATTAGAAGCCCAGCTTGCCCTTGACAGTTCTTCCCTTATTACCGCACAAGGCCAGTACCAGCTAAATTTATTGTCACTAAAAGCTTTGCTAAACCTGGATGCCGCAGTTCCTTTTGACATTGCTACACCACCTGCCGAACTGATACCCGTTTTGCCAATCAGCGAACTCGATCCTGCCATGGTTTTTTCAAATGCGGTTACAACACAACCCCTGCAACTTGCCAATGAATTAAGGTTGAAAGCTGCACAAAAAAATACAGCGGCTTTAAGGGGTCAGATGTATCCAAGTATTGGTGCCTTTGGTAATCTTAATTCAAGTTATTCGAGCGCACAAAAAAACATTAATGTAGGAACGCCAACGATAGTATATGAACCATCGCCGCTTTATGTGCCTTTTAATGGAACCAATTTCCCTGTCTACTCGCCAAGTCAAAAATATCCATCCGTGCAGGATGCCAATTTATTCCGGCAATTCGATCGCAACTTCAGGCAAAGCTTTGGACTTAGTTTAAATGTTCCCATTTTTAATGGCAACCAGGCACGTACCCAATGGCAGCGTGCTAAACTGGATGAAGTAAATAAAAGCCTGCAATCATTGGCCGACAGCCAAACGCTTAAGCAGGATATTTACCAGGCCTACCAAAATGCCACCACCTCATTACAAACTTTTAATAGTCGAAAAAAGGCAGTTGAGACCGCAGAAAAATCTTACATGTTAGGTCAGAAGAGATACGATATTGGTTTGTTGCCAACACTTGATCTTATCACACTTCAAACCAATCTTCAGCGTGCCAAACTAAATGCTGCATCGGCCCAATACGATTATATTTTCCGCTTAAAAGTGTTGGAGTTTTATAAAAACAACACAATAAAGTTGTAAATAGAAATAGCAATGCATAGCGATGTTGTTCGACAAAATAAATAAAAGGTCTTTCCAATAGCTTGCCGCTTTGACGGCATAAAAAATCGAATATGAGTAAGAAATTAAAATGGATAATTGGTATACTGCTTCTTTTGATTATAGCACTGGTGGTATTGAAAAAGACAGGTGTAATTGGCGAAAAAGATGGAACAAAAGTGGCTGTTGAAAAAGCCGCTCAGCGTACGATAATCGAAACCGTAAATGCCAGTGGTAAAATATACCCCGAAATAGAAGTGAAGGTAAGCCCCGATATTAGCGGCGAGATAACCGAACTGAATGTACAGGAAGGTGACAGCGTTAAAAAGGGCCAGTTGCTGGCAAGAATTTTTGCTGATATATACGACATCCAGCAACAGCAGGCATCGGCCGTTGTAAGCCAGCAACAATACCAGGTTGGTACAACAAAGGCTCAGTTGGAAGGATTGCAGAGTGCTATGACCCAGGCAGAACTAACCTACAATCGCCAGAAGCAATTATTAAGCGATAAGGTTATTAGCAGGGCGGAATTTGAAACAGCTGAAAACGCATTCAATACCGCAAAATCAAATTACAACGCAACGCTTCGTTCTATTGATGCCGGCCAGGCTGGCGTGCAAAGCGCAAGGGCTAATTTGGCGAGGGCCAGCAAAGATGTAAGTCGCACCACGTTGGTTGCGCCCATGGATGGTGTAGTAACATTGCTGAATGTTAAAAAAGGTGAAAGGGTAGTAGGTACGGCCCAAATGGCTGGAACCGAAATGATGCGGGTTGCCGACCTGAGCAGTATGGAAATAAGGGTTGATGTAACCGAAAATGATATTCCAAAAGTGCATATTGGCGATAGCGCAGTCATTACTGTTGATGCCTATATTAACCGAAAATTTAAAGGGATTGTTTACCAGATTGCGAGCAGCCAGAACGGTGCCGTAACCGCTGCAGTTACCAATTCAACCGATGTAACTAATTACAAAGTTTACATCCGTATTTTATTATCAACTTATGCTGACTTAATTGATCCGACTAAAAAAAGAAGCTTTCCTTTCAGGCCGGGTATGACCGCAAGTGCCGATATCCAAACCAGGACAAAAGCCAATATATTAAGTGTACCAATTAACGCGGTAACTACAAGAGATAAGGTTGAAAAAGACGAAGCAATTGGAAAGGTTGAAAAAAAGGGAATCGGCCAGGATGATGCAGCTCCCGTTTCACCCGATGATGATGAAAAACAGATAGTAGTGTTTTTGCTGGATTCTGCTAATAGTGCCGTGAAAAAAGCTGTGGTTACTACCGGCATACAAGACACCCGATTCATTGAAATTACCAGCGGTTTAAAACCTGGCGACGTAATTGTGTCAGAGCCGTATAATACCATTTACAAGCTATTAAAAGATGGTATGAAAGTAAACGTGGT
>JBKJNG010000054.1:0-3275 GCA_046596065.1 Phnomibacter sp.
TTGAAATGCAGTTAATTTAGAAGGTTTTGCCCACTCAGCCCTCAGTTCCGATAAAAAACGGGGAGGTGCAATCAACGGCAGATTTTTACTACCATCTACTGCATTTGAAAAACGTCCCTGCACATAGGTAAAAGTATTTTCAAAATGCAACCAGTCAAGCGGGTGCGGGTGCAGATCGAACGAACATTCCAAACCCATAAGTGTAGCCGATTGCTGGTTGTATTTAAAGGCCTCTACCTGGTTGCCGTTATCGGTAGTAATCATTGAATCGAGTCCGCCTGCAGCCTGTAATTTTTGGAGAAAAATATAATTGCTGATATGGTTGATATACGGCGTGAGGCTAAAGGAAAAATGCGAGCTGTTGTATTCAAGCGCAAGATCTCCCTGGAGCGATGTTTCGCTCTTTAAGTTGTCTCTTCCAATTTCGTAGCGGTTTGTTCCTTCGTGTACTCCGTTAACCGTAAGTTCGGCAACTGATGGCGACCTGAATGCCCTGCTAATATTTGCTTTAACAGTAAGCTTATCGTTTGGCGTATAGCTAATGCCGGCACTTGCGCTTATATTAGAAAAGTCTTTTGTTAGCGCAACAAATCTTGTTTTACCTGTATCATCTACGAGTTTATCAGTATTTAAATGGCGGTTATCAACCCGTATGCCACCACTGAAAACCAGTTTATCTGAAATGTTTTTTTGTGAAAACAAATAGCCACCAATATCTAATAAATTATAAGCGGGAATCAACGCTGCCTTTGCCAAGTTTTTATTTTGCTGGCGCATTCCGCTTACACCAACTGCTGTTTTCCAACCGCTTTTTTCTGCCAGGTGGTAAGCGATATTGTAATTGAAAGTTTTTAGATCAAAATAGGAATCAGGCGCTTCCGGCGCATCCACATTGCCAAATTCCTGGCGCTGGTTATGCTGGTAGCCGAGGAGTGAAGAAAGCTTGCCATTACCCATTGTAACACTGTTTTCAAGGGCAATTTTAAGATGCTGTATCCGCTGGTTCGGGATCACCATTTTTTTCGAATCCATTTCACTGCCGGTAGCTACATGCTCTTGCGGAGTTCCGGTATATAATAGAAATCTGCCAAGCGAATCCCGCTCACCTTCCACAACTCCCAGGTGCTGATCGAAATTGCTTACTATAAGATGTGAATAACCCCAGTTACGATTGATGCCCATTGCACCTCCAAAATTTGCTTCTTTAAAACGGCTGTTCAACACCTTGCCATCGTATTTATCCTGGTAGTCGCCGGCATTTTTTGTGCTGCCGTAAGCGCTAAAATTGAAACCCTTAATGTTACCCGCTACATCGGCATGGGTGCCTAACATGTTGTTATTACCATTGTAAAGCGCCGTGAAATTTGCCCTGATCGTTTTATCCGGAACGGGTATAAAACTCTGAATATTCAGCACGCCACCTATCGCATCACTGCCATACATTAATGAAGCCGGACCGCGTAAAACTTCAGCACGCTGCACACTGTATTCATCTATTTCAACGCCATGCTCATCACCCCATTGCTGGCCCTCCTGGCGCATACCATCGTTTAGTGTAATGACGCGGTTATAACCAAGGCCCCGTATAAAAGGTTTTGCTACTGCGGGTCCGGTAGTAAGGGCAGAAACGCCCGATTTGCGGGTGAGCGCTTCAATAATATTAGTGGCGGATGATCGGTACAGGTCCGTTTTCCGAAAAACAGAAACTGGTATAGGTGTGGCACGAATAGAGGTAGCTTTTGACACACCTGTAATGGTCACATTATCGTTTTCAGCAAACGTGCTATTCAATTTAAAATCTTTGGTAGTTTCGCCTTTAACTGATACCGGAACGGCAACTGAAGCATAGCCCTGGAATGTTATATCCACTATATAATTGCCGGCAGGTACAAAACCAAGCCGGTAATTTCCATTGCTGTCTGCTATCGCACCGGTTCGCAAATCGGGAAAAAACAACGAAGCCCCTGCTAAAGGTTTACCTGTTAAGGCATCTGAAATTCTACCTTGTAAACTGCCTTTTTTATCCGCCTGCGATTGATTGATGGTTTGTTGTGCAATAGCAACCTGCAAACTCATCAAAAGGCACACTCCCCATCCAAATAATAATTTTTGCAGCATTTGTTTTATTTCCTTTTATGTTACTATGTTGCAAACATAGATTTGAAGTATCGTAGCCACCAAAAAAATAATTGCAACAAATAAATGCAACGGGGGTAACAGGGGTCATTAAGTCAATTGCTCCGCAGCGCCTATTGCGGATCTTTCAACTTTTTTGACCTAGCTTTTACGACCAATATGGTTTTAAAACCCGATTGGTCTAAATTATTTTTAACGATCTATTGGCTTATTGACCGACTCACTTTTTAATAGGCACTAACCTTAATTTCATGAGCGGCAGTTATTTCACCAATAATTTTAGGGAACAAATGGTTAGCCTTTAGCATTGCTGCCACGGTGGCTGCATGGGCTTTATCTACCGCTATTAATAACCCGCCGTTTGTTTGCGGATCGGACAACAGGTCTATTGCTTCCTGAATATTCAGGTTTCCCGCTATCGAAATTTTATGTTCGTAACTGTTCCAGTTTCGTTTAGAGCCACCCGGAATTACCCTTTCCGCGAGATAGGTTTTAGCTGCCGGGATAACTGGTACCTGACTGTAAGAAAGACTGGCGCTTGTGCCGCTGCCTTCACACATTTCCACCAAATGGCCAAGTAAGCCAAAGCCGGTTACATCCGTCATTGCATGCACACCGGTGATGTTTCCCAACTCCTGCCCTATCTTATTTAACTGCATCAACTGCTTCATCATTATGTCAAGATGTTCATCGCTAAGCAGGTTTCTTTTTTGGGCGGTGGACAAAATGCCGATGCCCAATGGTTTGGTAAGAAACAATACATCGCCTACTTCGGCGCTGTTATTTCTTTTCAAATTATTGATGGCCACAATACCATTTACGGCAAGGCCAAAAATGGGTTCAGGGCTATCGATGCTATGACCACCTGCCAATGAAATACCCGCTTCTGCACAAATACTCCTGGCGCCCTCTATTACCTGTTGCGCAACAGCCGCAGGTAATTTGTCAATTGGCCACCCAAGAATGGCAATCGCAACAATAGGTGTTCCGCCCATGGCATACACATCACTAATTGCGTTAGCACCAGCAATTTTTCCAAATGAAAAAGGATCATCTACAATGGGCATAAAAAAATCGGTAGTAGAAATTAAAGCGGACCCATTATCTAAATCGTAAACCGCAGCATCATCTTTACTATG
>JBKJNG010000207.1:0-3790 GCA_046596065.1 Phnomibacter sp.
ATTTTCTATGAACTATCAATCAACCATCAACCATGATCCAAATATCAAAGAGAAGCTTTCATACGGTTAAGGAAATCCGTATTTATGATTTTTTCTGCTACCAATATCATGTTCATAAATGCTTCGTGGCCCGAAACACCATGCCCGATAATAACTGGTTTGCTTACGCCCAGTACTGGCGTTCCGCCATATTGTTCAAAATGGAAACGTTCAAAGTAGGGGTGTTCAATGCCCTGGCGTTTTGTAATGGGGTAAATGGATTCCAGCAATTTTAAAAGAATATTACCCGTGAAGCCATCACAAACCATTACGTCGGCTTTGTCTTCCAGGATATCACGGCCTTCGATATTGCCTATAAAATGGATGGATTTGTTTTCTTTAAGCAGGGGATAGGCAGCTTGGGAAAGAATATTACCCTTGCCTTCTTCTTCACCAATATTTATTAACCCAACCCTTGGGTTGTCGATACCAAGAATAATGTTGGCGTAAGCAGTTCCCATAGTGGCAAACTGGTTCAGGTGTTCTGGCTTGCAATCGCTGTTAATACCTACATCGAGTATCAAACCGGTTTTGCCGTTTTCTCTTGGGATGATGGTGGCAATGGTAGGGCGGAGCACGCCATCCATTGGTTTTACAGAAAACATGCTGCCTACCAGCATGGCGCCGGTATTACCCGCGCTTAAAAAAGCATCGGCCTTACCTGCGGAAAGCAAGCCAAATCCAACAGCAATAGATGATTGTTGTTTTTCCTTTAATGCTTTTACGGGGTGTTCATGGTAACCGATTACTTCCGGTGTGTGCATTACCGTTATCCTGTCCGCTGGTATTTCATACTGTGTTATCAGCGGCTGAATTTCCGGTTCGTTACCGAGCAATATCAGGTGCGCATGCGCATCATGCTGCTTAAAATATTGAGCGATACCAATGGCTGTTTGTAGCGGGGCAAAGTCGCCACCCATCATGTCAATTGCAATATTCATACAGGGGGGTAAGATAATAAAAAGGTGACACCTTTAACAAAGATGTCACCTTACCCAGGAAAGGAATATTATTTATTCACAGGTGATTTCTCAGCAACTACCAGTCCTTTGTAGATTAATTTGCCTTCACTAACATGTGCACGGTGGCGTACATGTGTTTCGCCGGTTGTGCTGTCAACACTTAATGTGGCTGCAACGGCCTTGTAATGTGTACGGCGTTTAGCACTGCGTTGTTGGCTATGGCGTCTTTTTGGATTTGGCATGGTCTATTATTTGAAAATTTAAAAATAAAAATTATTAATGCACTGGTTTTATGGTATTGGGATGATTAACGGTTTCATTCCCTGCAACAATTTTGACCCAGTTTACTCTTTTAATCCTTTGAATTTCTCTAATCCTTTCCAGATGGTGGTAGCATTATTGTCTTCGGGTCGCAGGTGCTTCAATTTTTCCAACACCTCTTTATTACAATAAGGTCCGCCAATTTCATAAACAGGGCACATCCTGGTCATTGGAATACTTAAGTTGATAAACTCAAAAATCCAATCAGATATGTGCAGGTGACTTTCTGTACGATTCAGATAAAATACATCCGGGTCCTCTTCTGTTTCATTCATCTTATCAGCTTCATCTACCAGCTTCACTACTATTTTGAATTCATCCCATAACTGAAGGGGAAGCTTATTGCCGCAGCGATCGCAGCCAACCTCCAATTTACCACCTACATCAAATTTCAGGATCATGAATCCTGCATTTTTTTCAAGTGATAACTTTACCGTTGCCTGGCAATTACTAAAATCCTGCTGATCGTAATCTGTAAAGAACTTGTCCGTAATTTCATACTCGTAATTATGAACTCCGGGCTTTAATCCCACAAATGGTATGTCAAATTCCCGCTGCCCACTCATAACTATACCTAAAATTAGGGCCGCAAAAGTAGGAGTATTGACTTACATGACCAAACAATACGAGCAAATAGTGATGGTGTTGAGTTCATGACTTCCAGAGCACGGTATGCCCCGTGGTTAATGTTCGTTGGTAATTGTGTAAAAACAAATAGCTAAAATTTTGTGAGATGAAATAATATGATCGTTGTACTGTTATTTTTGCTACCTCATGCGTAAATGGTTTCTGCTCCTGATAAGCTTTTGCTACCTGGCCTCCTCCTCGGGAGTGGCAGTACAATGGCATTATTGCATGGGTAAATTGCGCAGTATAGATGTTGGTTCTTCATCTCATGAAGAAAGCTGCAGCAAATGCGGGATGAAAAAGAAGGAAAATAGTTGCTGCAATGACGCGGTAAATATTTCCAAACTTACCGACGATCACCAGCAGGCAAACGCTGTAACATTTAATTTTCTAACAGTAGCTACTCTTTCCGAAGTCTATTCTTTTATCAAGTCATCAGAAGCCTATATTGATGCTGAAAACATTTCTGATAGAATTTATCCTCCACCCGGTTTACCCAACAACCGCACCGTTTTATTCTGCGTATTCAGGTGTTAGCGTGTTCACCAATAACTGGTTCTGAACCTAAAGGCTAAACTATTGGTATTGCTGGTAGTTAAAATCCTTTCATAACTTTATTTTCCACAATCCATCCTGTTTAATACGCTGAAAATGAAATCATTAAAAATTTTGATGGGCTTACTGTTTCTGTCAATAATAAGCTTTGCTCAATACCGCAATGTGGCCCTACAAGCTGCCGGGCTAACCTGCAGCATGTGCAGCAACGCCATTAACAAGGCTTTGAAGCCATTGCCATTTATAGAAAATATTGATACCGATCTTAAGAATAACCTGTTTATGATCACCATTAAACCGGGCACTACGCCTGATTTTGACCTTTTGAAAAAGAAGGTGGAAGGTGCAGGTTTCTCGGTTGGTAGAATGACGGTTGAGGTCAATTTTAATAACCTGGTTATTTCAAATGATACGCATGCCAACATTGGCGGCAAGAACCTGCATTTTTTAAAGGTTAAAGACCAAACACTTAATGGCTGGCAGAAAATTCAGCTTGTTGACAAACCTTTCCTGGTGGCATCGCAGTATAAGAAGCTGGAATCAGCTACTAAAATGCCTTGTTATATAAGCGGGGTAGCAGGTAATTGTTGCCCGGATATTAAAGCAGGTGAGCGTATTTTTCATGTTACCATTTAATAAGGCCGTCTTGAAAAACCTCCTGTTTCCCGTTTTATTGCTGCTGTCATTCGGCCCCTTATTGGCCCAGGTACCAGTGAAAGGCGAACTGGCGTCTAACATTTCGCTGCCTTCGCAAAGTGGTGATAGCATGAACCTGGCCAGCCTGAAAGGACAAATTGTGCTGGTTGACTTTTGGGCAAGCTGGTGTGGACCCTGCCGGGTTACAAACCGAAACCTGGTCACTTTATACGAAAAGTACAGGAAGCTGGGCTTTGAAATATTCAGCATAAGTATTGACAATGACACTGCAAGGTGGCGGGCGGCAATCGACCTGGATAAAATGGAGTGGCGGCAGGTAAACCAGCGCGGTGGATGGCAGTCGCCTGTTGTAAGAGCCTGGGGAATTACCAAACTACCATCTTCTTTTTTGCTGGATCGCGAAGGCAGGTTTGTTGCCATAGAGCCATCTTATGGCGTACTGGAGAAATGGCTGGAAACATTATTGGGACCCAAAATCGAAACAAAGTGAGAACCATCATATTAATAATATTGCTCAGCAGCTTTTTTACAAGCTCAAATGCACAGGAGCTGTTTATCTATACTGAACCAGCCAGTAATATGGCAACCGGGTCCATTGGTTTGCGGCTAAATAGTTTTGTTATGCCAAT
>JBKJNG010000229.1:0-2934 GCA_046596065.1 Phnomibacter sp.
ACCCTAAGATGTAATGCTGGTAAGCTTTTCAGTAAAATCGGCTTCGTTTTGAAAGCATTAAAGCAGCATCAAATAAAAAAGGATGACCTTAAAGGTCATCCTACATTCGTATTACGAAAGCAAAGCGATCATATAGCAGCAATCGTAAAAAGCAATCGAGAAGGTCGTAAAATATAAACAGATCGTTACTCTGTTTTTCAAGACAAACAAAATTATTTAGAACTCTTTCATATGGCAAGCAATCGTTAAGGTCGACTGTTTCTACAGTTGGCCATTTTTTTTGCTTTACAGGGACGCAAATCTATTCATATAAAATTAACATTAGCCTTTCTACCAATTTTTTTTAGCCTTTTTTTATTAAATGATTTTTTTGGAATGAAGCTGATCAATTTTTTACCTGGTTCAAAGGTTAAAAGTCTATTTTGTTTAACTTTTGGAAATTTTTTCTAAACAGCTTTGGGTTGGTAATAATTCCAATTAAAAAGGATGACAATAAAGCCATCCTTTTATTATTTTAAAAATCAAATAACAGCATTCAGTAGTAATCGCAAGATCAAGGCAATCGAAAAGGTCCTATACAAAAAACAGCTTAATAAAGCTAATTCACAACGCAAACAAAAGTCGGTAATTTAATGGCAGGCAACCATCCTTGTTTTGTCATTGATAATAATCTTACTTATAAGGGAAAAGAAAATGTACTGGGGCATATCAAATTCGCAATTTTAATTTGTTTGTGGATTTTTAGTTTTTTTATGTTTAGTGCCACTGTTTGCATAATGTAAATTGTAATATTTTAATGTTAGCAACATTCAATTCAGATGGCAGATATTATATTGGGTGGTTGAACTATTTAAATTAAATAAAATTTCAATAATTTATCGATATATGAACGAAAACGAACCACAGGCAAATGGGGACCTTTTAATAAAACTGGTAACAATTCAGATGCCTTATGGAAAGTATAAAGACTGGTTGCTATGCGATTTACCAATTTCCTACCTCGAATGGTTTGCAAGAAAAGGATTTCCAAAAGGCACCCGGGGCGTATTGCTTGAATCCATTTTTGAAATAAAGATGAATGGGTTGGATTATTTATTGAAGCCGCTCAAAAACATGTAATTACACAAACGACAGATGCTTATGTTATCCGCTTAATTTTGCAGCCATAGAAAAGCTACATAAGAATGAACGGCAACTTGCAGCAACTGGCCAATAATCTGGAAGGAGATCTTTTTTTTGACGATGCAATGCGCATCTTGTATGCCACTGACGCATCTGCCTACCGCGAAATGCCGCTGGCAGTTGCTGTTCCACGAAATGAAAATGACTTAAAGAAACTTATTGCTTTTGCAAAGGCAAATAACACATCCCTTATTCCGCGTACTGCGGGTACATCGCTTGCAGGACAGGTCGTTGGAAATGGCATAGTTACTGATGTTTCAAAACATTTTACGGCTATACTGGAACTAAATGAAAAGGAACATTGGGTGCGGGTTCAGCCAGGTGTAATACGGGATGAATTAAACATGTTTCTAAAACCTTATGGTTTGTTTTTTGGGCCGGAGACTTCCACTGCCAACCGTGCAATGATTGGTGGCATGGTTGGTAATAACAGTTGTGGCAGTAACAGTGTGGTTTACAGAAGTACCAGAGAACATCTGCTTGAAGTTAAGGCCCTGTTAAGTGATGGAAGTGAAGCAATATTTAAAGCAGTAGATGCAGCTGAATTTAATGCAAAATGCGGGGGTAATACGCTCGAGGCAAACCTGTATAGAAATGTTCGGAATTTGCTAAATGATACCGGCAACCAGATTGAAATCAGAAAACAATTTCCAAAGAAATCGGTTGAGAGAAGGAATACAGGTTATGCTATTGACCTGATGGTTGAAACAGCACCATTTACGCCGGGCGGAGACGATTTTAATTTTTGTAAACTAATTGCAGGTTCAGAAGGTACACTTGCTTTTTTGACAGAAATAAAACTAAATGTTGTTCCGCTGCCTCCAAAAGAAGTTGGTTTGTTATGCGTGCATTTTAATACCATAGATGAATCGCTTAGAGCAAACCTTATTGCATTAAAATATCATCCTTCCGCCAGTGAACTGATAGACCATTATATTTTAGAGTGTACCAAAGACAATATTGAGCAACGCAAAAACCGTTTTTTTGTACAAGGTGATCCGGGAGCTATTCTTGTAATAGAATTTGCTTCGAATAACAAGGCCGATGTTTTAGAAAAAGCTGCTAAAGTTGAAGCGGATATGAGGGCTGTGGGCTTAGGTTATCATTTTCCACTATTGTTTGGAGACGATACAAAAAAAATATGGACACTCAGAAAGGCAGGTCTTGGCTTGTTAGGCAATATTCCCGGAAATGCTAAAGCTGTACCCGTTATTGAAGACACTGCAGTTGATGTAAATGACTTGCCTGCTTACATTCGGGAGTTCAATGAAATTCTGAAGAAATATAACCTTTCATCGGTTCACTATGCGCATGCTGGCAGTGGCGAAATCCACCTGAGGCCTATTATTGATTTAAAAACGGAAGCCGGCAACCAATTATTCAGAACGATAGCGCAGGAAATTGCGACACTGGTAAAAAAATACGATGGTTCTTTAAGCGGAGAGCATGGTGATGGACGTTTGCGTGGAGAGTTTATTGAGCAGATGATTGGTACTAAGAATTATAATCTGTTACGCGAGTTAAAACAAGCATGGGATCCTCATCATATTTTCAACCCTAATAAAATTGTTGATACGCCTGCCATGAATACCATGCTCAGGTATACGCCCGGCCAAAAAACACCTGCTTTTAAAACGGAATTCCGCTATTATAACCAGGATGTTTTGCAACATGCAGAGCAATGTAATGGAAGTGGCGATTGCCGTAAAACGGAACTAAGCGGTGGCACCATGTGCCCTTCTTTTATGGCTA
>JBKJNG010000465.1:0-6182 GCA_046596065.1 Phnomibacter sp.
ATAGTTTTTTAATTATTCACCCCAATCGTGACCATACGGCCCGCAACCTCTTATAATAAAGAAAATGCGCTTTCTGCTGGGGTAAGTTTAGAAAGTTACTGGTAAGCGTAACGGCGAACACCCAGCACGCCGATAGAAGCAGACCTTGTATTCGCAACTAAAGCAAATTCCTATTCTCTGCAATCTCAACTATTCAGCAAACATGTATCAACCCAAATAACAACATCATCAATTTACATTATCATTTCGTGAACCGGGGCAAATTCCACGCTTCATATATTGCTATATTCATTGTGTATAAAAAATCCTGTTTTGTTGCAATAAATAAAGTCAATCGTAGTGTTTAACCAAAAATGAACCATCCAAAAAAATATCTACCGGCAGTTATTTGGTTAACGGGTTTAAGTGCAGCAGGCAAAACAACCATCGCAAACCAATTAATGAAACTATTTCTCGAAACTGGGAAGGTGCCAATAATGCTTGATGGGGATGAGATTCGAAAACTTTACCCGGATATTAAGTACGACGAAGATTCACGCAAGCAACACAACCTGAATGTAGGTACCATGGCTGCCCGCTATGAACAAGAAGGTCATATTGTTATCGTTTCTTTAATTGCCCCTTACGAAACGGTCAGGAAACAAATACGCAGTATTTGCAACAATTATATTGAAGTGTTTATAGCAACTTCCATTAATGTTTGCATTCAGCGGGATCCAAAAGGGCTTTACAAAAAGGCATTGGCTGGCAGCATAAAAGATTTTACAGGGATCTCTGCTTTATATGAAACACCGGTGAATCCTGAACTTGTGATTGATACGGAAATAACTTCTATAAATGAAAGTGCCAACCTGGTCATCTCCTGCTACATACAACGAATAAAAGAACTAGTTTCCATGCATAAATCCACAACAACTACATGAGGATACTACTGACCGGGGCCACTGGTTTTCTAGGCTCCCGAACGCTGGAAAGATTGTCAGCCAATCCTGCAATAACACAAATAATTGCAGCAGGGCGTACTATTAAAAAAACGCATTACCTGCAACACCCAAAAATAGAATATGAATTGGGAGATCTATGTGACACAGGCTACGTAAACAGGATAACCGAAAGAACTGAATGCATCATCCATGCGGCGGCATTATCATCGCCATGGGGACCGTATAAAGATTTCGAGAAAGCAAATGTAACCAGCCAACAAAATTGTATAGCAGCAGCTAAGAAACATGCTGTTAAACGCTTTATTTACATCTCATCTCCCAGTATTTATTTCGATTCGAAAGAACGAATTAACATAAGTGAAGCAGCTCGGCTTCCGGCAACTTTTATAAATAGCTATGCCGCTACAAAGCACAAGGCCGAAACCGCATTAATCGACTCAAAACTTTCATACATCATTCTGAGGCCAAGAGCAATCATCGGCCGCGGCGATACTGTAATTATGCCAAGATTGATTAAGGCATTCGAGCATGGCAGACTGAAAATTATTGGCGACGGAAAAAACATCGTTGACCTTACTTCGGTTTCAAATGTTGCCTATGCAATTGAACTATCACTGTTTGCCAATAACAATGCATTAAACCAGGCTTACAATATTTCAAATGACGAACCAGTACTGTTGTGGGATAGCATTGAAACTATGCTGACGAGATTGGGATACCGTTTTTTAAAAAAGAAACTTCCTTACAGCCTCGTTAAAATAGTAGCCCATTGTATGCAATTAAAATCAACGCTTACTAATAATAAAGAACCGGTCTTGACTACCTACGGCGTGGGTACGCTGGCGAAGTCATTCACCATGGATATATCAAAAGCGAAAAGCTTGCTTAAGTACAAACCATTAATGAATACAGCAGAAGCCATTGAAGAATTTGCTGAATGGTATGTAATTAAAAAATGAAAAATGTAACATTATACCTGGATTACGCCGGCTATTGCTTTGCTAAAGAAAGCCATGCTATAATAGGTGGCAGAAACGAACTAATAAAATTTCATGCGTTGTTTGGTTTGATACATCACCCCATAAAGGGATGGATATTATACGATACTGGTTATGCCACAAGATTTTACCAGGCAACCGAAAAATTTCCAAATAGCATTTACGCATCTATAACAAAGGTTATTGTAAAAGGGGAAGACGAAGTAAAAGCAAAATTGAAACTATACGGCTTAGTACCATCTGATATTAGGCATGTAATCATCACGCATTTCCATGCAGATCATATCAGTGGGTTGAAAGATTTTAGTGATGCCATTTTTTACTGTTCAAAAAAGGCATACGAACAGGTTAAGAATATAAACAGCCATTGGGGATTTACAAAAGGTATTTTGAAATCATTAATCCCTGAAGACTTCGACAGCCGGGTGAAGTTGATTGAAGACATCTGCAAACCGATCAGCGATGAAATACTTGGAACCAGGTATGACTTATTTAATGATCAATACATTTTTGTAACAGCCCTGGAAGGTCATGCAGCAGGCCAAATAGGCGTTCTGGTATCAACCAATAAAGCCGATTACTTTTTAATTGCAGATGCCTGCTGGTTATGCCAGAGTTTTAGAGAAATGGTATTACCCTCCCCTGTTGTGAAACTATTCTTTCATTCGTGGAAAGAATACAAAGCCAGTTTGCAAAGAGTAAATAACTATTACAAAGCGAATCCGAAAACAATCATTGTTCCCACTCATTGCTTCGAAACAACAAGCAAACTTATTTCGTACAACTCCATACTAAATGAACTTTAAGCTTCAAATATTATATCACCTCATTAATTTCAAAATCACCAAAATTGTTTACAGTAATAATTTGGATAGACTGAGAGCGATTAGATTCAAGAAGCTTCTTAAAGTATTATCTAAATCAAGATTCTATGAAACCTTCTTAAGACCAGGGATAACATTAGAAGCGTTTCCATTAATAGATAAAAAAATATTCACGGATAACTTCAATGATATTAATACCTGTAATATTAAGAAAGCCGAATCCTATAAATTGGCGCTAGAAGCAGAGCAATCAAGGGAGTTTACACCTGCAATAAAGGGTATAACCATTGGTCTTTCGTCAGGTACCAGCGGCAATCGTGGTATTTTTTTGGCAAGTGAAAAAGAAAGAGCAAGATGGGCTGCATGTATCATTGAACGGGTGATAGGTTTTTCTTTCAGTAGAAGAAAGGTTGCATTCTTTTTAAGAGCGAACAGTAACCTGTATGGGTCAGTACAATCCTCGCTTATACAATTTAATTTCTTTGATCTTTTCCAACCAATTACTGATAACATCAACAGGCTTCAGCAACTACAACCTCATATACTGGTGGCACAGCCTTCCATGCTTTTAGAGATTGCAAAGGCAATGCGGAATAAAGAATTAACTATTGCGCCGGTTAAAGTGATTTCAGTTGCAGAAGTACTAACGCCTGAAGACAGCACTTTTTTAAGCAATATTTTCAAACAATTCATACACCAGGTATACCAATGTACAGAGGGCTTTCTTGCTACTACGTGCAAACTCGGCACGCTTCATTTCAACGAGGATTTTCTCGTGATCGGCAAACGATATATCGATGCTGAACATACAAGATTTCACCCGGTTATCACAGACCTCATGCGCAGTTCGCAACCGGTAGTTCGTTATGAATTAAACGATATTATCATTGAAAAGAAAGACTGCCCATGCGGAAGTAAAATGATGGCAATCGAACAAATTGAAGGCAGGTCAGACGATATCTTAATATTTGAAACAAGCAACAAAGAACAGGTAAAAATATTTCCTGATTTTTTTAGAAGAGCAATCATCACCTCCAATGAAGAGATTGAAGATTATGCAGTTATACAAAATGCTAAAGATGCTTTGTTATTGTATATACGACCATATAGTAAAGAAGCCTATTCACTGGCAACCGAAGCTATTAAAAGTCTATTAGAAGTTTATCATGTTACCGCCGTATCCATCACCTCAACTAGTAGTAATTGTCACCAGCAAGGCAATAAATTAAGGAGAATAAAAAATGAAACCGCACAAACCTGTTAGAATTCTTGGTTTTGGCAAATACTTGCCAAAACAAGTATTCTCCTGCGATATCGAAAAAAAATTTGGACTGCCGGGTGGTTGGTCTGAAAGGTATTCCGGTGTAAAGTCGAGACACCATGTAACATTTGAATCCAATGGTTATATGGGTGCCCGTGCTATTGAAAATGCGCTGGCTAATAGCAACGTATCATTGTCAGAAATCGACCTGATTATTTCTGCTGCAGCAACCTTCGATTACCCGTTACCAAACCGGTCCAGCATTATCAAAAACGAATTGCATGCAAGTAATAATATTACTATTCCAACTATTGATATAGACAGTACCTGCCTGAGTTTTGTTTCTGCATTTGAATACGCATCCATGCTGCTCGACGGGGCACAGTATAAAAAAATTATCATTGTCAGTTCTGAAGTTTCGTCCCTGGGGTTAGACCCTGAAAATTGGGAAACACTTACGCTTTTTGGTGATGCTGCTGTAGCAGTGATTCTTAAATATGATGAAAACGAGGATTCTTGTTTTGTGAAAGGAGGCCAAAGAACTTATTCGCAAGGCGTGTTTGATACCCTTATTAAAGGCGGTGGAAATAAGTACTTTTTCAAAGAACATCCCTACAATCAGAAACTGCATTCGTTCGCAATGAATGGCAAGAACTTGCTTCGTCTTGCGAAAGAAAAAATTCCCGAATTTATGGATTGGTTTTTTAAAGAATTGCCAGTGAACATTACTGAGATCGATGCAATAATACCACACCAGGCATCTAAGTACGGAATAGCAATGTTTAAAAACCTATATGGCTTTAAAGAAGGACAGGTAAAAGAAAACATAAGCACGAACGGGAATTGCATAGCTGCCTCCATTCCACTTACACTTTACGATTCAATTGTAGCAGGTACTATTAAGCGGGGTGATACCTGTTTGCTATGCGGCACCTCAGCTGGATTTTCAATTGGCGGCGTACTCATAAAATATTGAAAAAACAATGGATTTTAAACTTGCCATAAAACTCGTGTTTAGCCTGTTTTCTACCAATCCAAAGAACATGAGATGGTTTAACGGCAGGCGGATTATTATGTCAATGGTGCTGGTGCCGGTTTTTATTGTTTTGCTTATTGTTAATAGGCTTTGCATGTTCTTAGATCATATATTCTTTCCCGGCTTTAAAAAGCAAAAAATTGAAAGGCCGGTATTTATTGTTGCTGCTCCGCGCAGTGCCACAACTTATCTTTTTCATTTGCTGGCATCCCAACAAGAAAAGTTTACTGCTTTTAGATTATGGGAAATTGTTTTTGCACCAAGCATTCTTCAGAAATACTTTTATAGCTTACTAATAAAAGTTGATGCTCGTATTGGCAATCCTTTAAAACAAATTATCCTTAAAGTTGAAAGTAAAATCTTTGGAAAATTCATTCATATTCATAAGATTGGATTAACGCTTCCGGAAGAAGACGAAGCGATTTTGCTCTGGAACTTATCAACTATCTATCTGAACTTCTTTTATCCTGATACAAAACATTTCGATGATTATTTTTTATTCGATGATTGCCTGCCGGCCAGAAAGCAGCGGAGAATAATGAAATACTATTACCGGTGTGTTCAGCGTCATTCCTACATTTTTAACCGGGAAGGCAACAAACGCTTTCTCTCGAAGAACCCGGCAATGATGGCAAAAGTAAAATCACTTTATTCGTTCTTCCCTGATGCTATTATTTTAAATATTAATCGCTCTCCTGCAAAAACGATTCCTTCAACAATTTCGCTAAACAATAGTATCTACAAATTTTTTACGTCTATTAAACCAAGCGGGGAAATAAATTCAAAGACCCGAAAAATACTTATTGACTGGTATAAAATGGCCGATAGGTACATAAACAAATTCTACCGAAATGCGGTGGTTGAGATAGATTTTAAATTGTTGGTAACAGGCGATGAAAATACCACCGGGATGCTTTGTGAAAAGCTGGACTTAGAACCGCGGGTGTTTAAGCAACATTCACATGAAAAAGAACCCACAGTTGCGCATATAAGCAAGAATAGCTACAGCGTTTTCGAAGATTCAGACCTGGAAAATGTATTAGAAGAACTACCCTTTCTCAGGCGTTATTCCGTGTAGAAGATTTTAACTAATCTTAAAATCATGAGGCTTGGTTTTAA
>JBKJNG010000333.1:0-8584 GCA_046596065.1 Phnomibacter sp.
TAAAAAACGTAGCCGGTTTAAAAACGGCATGGCTTTTTTTATGGGCGTTTATTATTTGCTATGCGCAGATGTATGTGGGCATTCATTACCCGCTTGATATATTGGGAGGAACAGTAATTGGCCTATCAACAGGATGGCTGACTTCAAATGTTTTTAACCGGCGTTTTGGCCTGCATTACCCGTTGCCTGCGTAAACTTTAGTTATCTGGTAACCGAAGCACCGGTTAACCGTTTCGGAATTTTTCTTCCTCCCTCCTCAGCGCCCCTGCCACCATCTTCGTGGTATTCCGCATCCTGGTTTACGTTCCATAGGTCGAAGATTTGTTTGCCTGCAATAATATTTTTAACGGCTAGCATTGCGGTCATCATGCTATGATCCTGGTTGTTGTATTTGTGCATGCCGTTGCGGCCGGTCATTACAAGTCCTGAAAATTGCTGCATTTCTTTTCTTATAACCGCCACGTGATCCTGGTAATGCTGGTCGTAAACCGGATAAGCTTTGGGTTGTCTTACCACATAGCTATCCAACACATCAATAGCCTTTGCAATACCTACACTTTCCAATTCGCTTTTACCAAGAGCTATTAATGACTCATTGCTACTGTTCCACAAATTATCGCCTTCAAAACAAAAATATTCCAGCCCATAACAAACCAAACTTTCATCGGGAACCATAAATGGGCTCCAGCTTTTAAAATTTTGAATACGGCCCATTTTAACCGAAGGATCATGAATGTAAATCCAGTTATCGTTGAAGGATTGCTGATCTTTTAATATAAGCACCACGGTAATAAAATCGCGGTAAGTAAGGCTTGAAGCGGCTTTTTGCAATGCGGCAGAAACCGGGTTGGTAATGGATTTTACGAGGTGGCGCAACGGGGCTGATGAAATTACATAGTCATAACCGGCAAACACTTTTCCGGTACTGGTTACAACGCGCCACTTTTCATCAGTTTCCTGTGTAAGCTGTTGCATCCCCTCCCCCATGTACACTTTAACGCCCATGGCTTCGGCCTTCGTTTTACAGGTTTCCCACATTTGACCCGGGCCAAACTTTGGATACCTGAATGAGTCTATTAACGTTTTTATTTGATTGGCCCTACCAGCTTTGGGCGCAAACAGCGCATTATGTATGGCAGCGCTTAACGATAAACCCTTTATACGTTGCGCCGCCCAGTCTGCCGAAATTTCTTTACAATCTATTCCCCACACTTTTTCGGTATAAGTTTTAAAAAAAATGCGGAACAACCTGCTGCCAAACTGGTTACTCACCCAATCTTCAAAATGTTTGGGGTTTTTAACCGGGAGCATTTTAGCCTTCAGGTAGCTAAACATGCAAAGTGCCGATTCTGCGACACCTAATTTATTAAGCGCTTCAACAGCTTTTAACGGGTAATTGAAAAAAAGATGGTTATAATATATTCGGCTGGCCCTCGGTCTTTCGAGCATTTCATCGCCCAAAATCTCGGTCCAGAAATCTTCAACTTCCTTTGATTTGCTGAAAAAACGGTGGCCGCCAATGTCGAAATGAAAGCCTTTATATGATTCCGTACGCGAAATTCCACCTACATACACCGGGTCTTTTTCAAACACTTCTACGCTGTAATTTCCGGCTTTGCCCAGCAGGTAAGCGGCTGTTAAACCTGCCGGTCCGGCCCCAATAATAGCAATGTGGGTTTTATTTTTTGAAGTTACTTGCATATAGCGCCGGCAAAATAATAGGTAATTGGCAGCTGCGGCATTTATTTTTAGTGTACCCTGGTTGTCGGCCGGGTAAATTCAATAATATAGCAAATGCGCAAATACTTATATTACAGGCTATAATTACTAAAAACGTACAGAAACTTATTGCAGCATAGATTTGCACCGAAACAATAGCATTGTATTGAATGATTGAAATTTTTATATTACTAGGTTTGATAATTCTTAACGGCCTTTTCGCAATGAGCGAAATTGCGCTGGTTTCAGCCCGTAAATCCCGATTGGAGCAATTAGCAAACCAAGGTGTTACCAACGCAAAAATTACGCTTAAACTTATAGAAAAACCAGAGATCTTTTTATCCACCATCCAGGTGGGAATAACGCTTATTTCTATTGTTACAGGTTTATACTCAGGAGAAAAGTTTAGTAAAGACCTGCAGCCTTTTGTAGAAAAAATTGAACTTTTAAGGCCTTACGCAGCCACCATCTCCACAACCATCATCGTAATTTTTGTTACGTTTCTAACCTTAATAGGTGAATTGATCCCAAAGAAACTGGGACTATTAAATGCAGAGAAAGTAGCATTGGTAGCTGCTCCTGTCATGTCTTTTCTATCAAGAATTACTTACCCGATTATTTGGCTGTTAAATTCAATTACGGCATCCTTTTTTCGTGTTTTGAAAATAAAAAACACGAAAGGATCAGCAATAACGGAGGAAGAAATAAAGGCCATGGTAATTGAAAGTGCTGAAAGCGGAGAGATTGACGAAACCGAACAACAAATCATTGAAAGGGTTTTTCATCTCGGCGATCGAAGTATTACATCGCTGATGACGCACCGCAGCGATATTGTATGGCTGGACATACATGGCAATATGAATGACCTGCTTTTGAAAACAAAACCCAACGCACACAGCATATACCCCCTGTGCGAAGGACAGATTGATAATTTGAAAGGCATCATACAATTAAAAGATGTTTTAATTGCTGAAAAGACTACGCCGCTCCGCGATTTTTTGCGCCCTGCATTGTTTGTTCCTAATAATAACAGCGCTTACCAGTTAATGGAAAAATTCAAACAAACAAAAGTACACTCCGCTTTTATTGTTGATGAATATGGAACGCTACAGGGTATGATTACTTTGAATAATATTCTGGAAGCAATTGTGGGCGACATACCTGAAGTTGGTGATGATGAATACGAAATTGTTCAACGGAAAGACGGTTCCTATTTAGTAGATGCTCAATATTCATTCTACGATTTTCTTGTAAAATTTGATAAAGAAGAGTGGATGAGTGAAGACCAGGAATTTGATACTGTTGCGGGCTTTATGATTCATCATCTTGAAAAAATACCTGCGGCCGGTGAAACACTTGATTGGCGTGGATTTACATTTGAAATTGTTGACGTGGATGGTGCCAGGATTGACAAGGTTTTGGTTACCCAGCATAATGAAGTAAATCAGGAAGAAGAAGACTAGGAACATTAAAAAACTACTACAAAAAAGACAACATAAACAGTTGTCTTTTTTTATAGCTTAAGAGATGTGTATTTGAATTTTTAAGCCATTAACGACTGGCTGTTTGATTGATTTGTCTGTTGATGATAAATGACAGGTTGCGGGTGATTAACCATTTGTGAAATAGCAGCTACAATATCTTTTATTACTGCAGCTTTTGGTTTCATGGTCAATTCTTCAATGGAATAATCGCTTTTTAAAACGCTGATGCTGCTTAGATCAAAACCATAATTAATGTCTTCAGCAATAAGGGAGTTTACCACCATCATATCGAAATTTTTCTTTTCCATTTTCTGCATGGCTCTTTGCATATCGCCATCGGTTTCCGAAGCAATACCAACGGTAAATTGGTTAAACCTTTTTACTTTGGCAAAGGCGCCTGCTATGTCAATATTCTTTACCATTTTCACAGTAAAAGAATCGTCGTCGTTACTTATCTTTTTATGGGAAACTACTTTGGGCCGGTAGTCGGATACTGCAGCCGCGAATATGGCTATATCGGCATCCTCAAAAAACTTGCAACAAGCCAGGTACATTTCGCTGGCAGTATTCACTTTTACAACGGTTAACATGGGGTGAACCATAGTTACTTTTACAGGTCCTGAAACCAAAAAGACACGAGCCCCCTGTTGCAACATGAAGGCAGCAATATCATATCCCATTTTGCCGCCTGTATGGTTACTGATATAACGAACCGGGTCAATTGGCTCTCTTGTAGGACCAGCGGTAATCAATACATTTTTCCCGGTAAGCAAGCAGTTATTCATGTTATACTGTATTTACAAACGACGATTAAAAAAAGAATGCCTGATATTATCTTCAAACGTTTTGGTTGAGCTTGAGTTGCTACAAAAATAAATTGTTTACTAATTTCCACAAGCTAGTTCGGTTTAATGAAACAAAGTACAAATTCAAATTAATTTTTTTAGAGGTTTTACAGATTTTTAACTCATGCGTTGTGAGTGTTGCCAATAAAAAACGCATCATTTCTGATACGCTTTTTTTATTGCAGAACTTGTTCTAAATTATTTTAATTCCATTCCCAAATTATACATGGCGAATGCCAGCCTGTCCGCTTGTTGGTTTAGGTACTTTAATCCCGGTGTTTCAGCTTCATCGCCGGGCAACTGAATACGAATAAGCACGGGATTTGTTCCTTTTTGATATTCCTGCAAAGTGGCAGCAAATTTATAACTGTGAGCGGGCACCACCTTATCGTTATAAGCTGCAGTCGTAATTAAAGTTGCGGGATAAGCAACACCTGGTTTAAGATTGTGTAGGGGTGAATAACTGTAGAGATTATCAAACGCTTCCCTGTCCTCGCTACTGCCGTATTCACCAACCCATCCATAACCCACTGTAAATTTTTCAAAGCGCAGCATATCCAGTATACCTGCATCGGGCAATGCTACTTTAAATAATTCCGGTCTTTGCGCCATGCAAGCGGCCACCATTAATCCGCCATTGCCACTACCGGCAATAGCAATTTTCGATTCGGTTGTATAGTTTTCATCAACAAGATATTCTGCAGCCGCAATAAAATCATCAAAGGCGTTCTGCTTTTCTTTATTCATTCCGCCCTTATGCCATTTTTCCCCATACTCCGACCCGCCCCTGGTATTTACCTGAGCATAGATGCCGCCTTGCTGCATAAAAAACAAGTTGAACTCACTAAACTGTGGTTTTAGAGACTGGTTAAACCCGCCATAACCATTCATTAAAACCGGCGTTTTTCCATTGGGCGTCATACCTTTTTTATAACTGATGAACATGGGAACCTTGGTTCCATCTTCACTATTAAAAAACAACTGTTTCGTTTCGTAATCATCAACCGGATAATTCATGGTTTCCCCTTTAAACAATTGGGGTTTACCATCCTGAACGCCTGCACGATAAATTTGATTGGGTTGCGAAAACGTAGAGTAGCTGTAAAGGAATTCGTTGTCGTTTAATTTTCCGGGGTAAATAGTTGCTGCGCTTACTGCCGGCAATGCAATATCTCTTAATTTATATCCCCCGGTTGTAAATTGGCTCAGGGTACTGGTTGCATCTTTTAAATAAGTTACAATCCACGAACCACCGGCAGGTTTAATGGCATCAATCACCTCTTTCTGTTCAGGTATCATCGTTTCCCAGTTGTTTACAAATGGGTTTACAATATTAACAGCCACTATTCTGTAGCGGGGCGCACTAACATTTGTTTTTACAAACAAATATTTTTTGTCGTTATCAAATACTTCCGCTTCGTATTTAAAGCCCTCGAGTACCATTTTAAAAGGGGCGTTATCTCCCTTGTCAAGGTTCCGAATCATAATCTGCGAAGCAGTTGTTCCTTCTGAAGTATACAAAACCAGGAAACGGTCGTCTTCTGTTACGGTTGCAAAATGATAGCGAAATGGATGTTCCTGGTCTTCATATACAAGCCTGTCGGCTTCCTGCGGATCACCTATTTTATGAAAGTATAATGAATGAAAACGGTTTTGAGTTGTGAGCCGTACGTTGCCTTTTGGTTCGGGAAACCGGCTGTAATAAAATCCAGCATCGCCCTGCCACGCTATCGTACTCAGTTTTAGCCAATCAACTTTATCGGAAAGTATTTTTTTTGTAGCTGTTTCAATAACATATACTGTGTTCCAGTCACTGCCTGGCTTGCTTGTACTGTAAGCGCAGAATTTCGATTTTTTACTGAAAGCAATTTCACCAGCAACCTGGCCGGATGTCGCAGGAGATTTCCCAGGATCAAAAAAAACTTCAGGTTCCGATTTTAGGTCTTTCTGACTGTATAAAACGGGCTGGCTTGTTCCATCACTTTTTAAAAAATAATAAATGCCATTTTGTTTTGCAGGCGATGCATAATGCGGGAAGTTGGAAAGCGATTGGAGCTTACTTCGAACATCGTTTCTAAAAGGAATGGCGTTAAGGTATTCACCGGTGACAGCATTTTGTTCTTTAGTCCAATTGTTTGATTCACTGGTATTGTCAAATTCAAGCCAGCGATAGGGATCGGGAACAGTTACGCCAAAATAATTATTGGATATATCTGTTTTCTGAGAAACCGGGTATTTAATTTGCGCCACAGATTTTAATCCGGAGAAAATCACCAACGCATAAGTCACAAGCATCAGTGAAGCTTTTTTTATAACATTTTTCATTGCAGGAAGTAAAATGACAAGTTTCATGCCCACCTTTTCAAACCCCGGACATTAACTTTTATAAAATAACTTGAATAACGTAATAATGATTAATTCCGTTTGTTTCACAGGTCTTTTTTATTTTAACCTAATAAAAAGAAGCTTTTCGGCTACTGCAAATAGCAGAGGCAAACCGGTTCGGCTTCATTCCCTTATTTTTGCGGCCAAATTGCGTACCCCGGTAGGTAATATATTCTAACGAAAACAGCTTGCTGTAATAAATAATTACAACGGCCATACAATGACAACAAAAGTTTCTAAAATAGCGGTTCTAACATCAGGCGGTGATAGCCCGGGAATGAACGCTGCAATAAGGGCGGTGGTTCGCACAGGTATTTATCATGGCCTTGAAGTGTATGGCGTTAACCGGGGCTATAGTGGTATGATTGATGACGATATTCATAGGATGGACAGCCGTAGTGTGGCAAATATTATTCAAAGGGGTGGTACTATTCTTAAAACGGCACGCAGTAAAGAATTCTATACCGAAGAGGGTCGGGCAATTGCCTATAACAATTTTCAGAAAAGAGGAATTAACGGACTTGTGGTAATAGGCGGTGACGGAAGTTTTAAAGGCGCACAAAAATTCAGCAGAGAGTTTGATATTCCCTGTATTGGATTGCCGGGTACTATTGATAAAGACATCGCCGGAACCGATTTTACCATTGGTTTTGATACTGCAGTAAATACCGCGGTAGAAGCCATTGATAAAATAAGAGATACCATGGATGCACACGACAGGCTGTTTGTGGTGGAAGTGATGGGCCGCGATGCCGGCTACATTGCATTGCATAGCGGTATTGCTACCGGTGCTGAAAATATTTTGATACCAGAAGCAAAAACGAACCTTGACGAAATAATTGAAGGATTAACCGAAAAGGAAAAACGTAAAAAGCTGGTAAACCTGATTGTGGTAGCAGAAGGTGATGAATACGGCGGCGGTAATGAAGTTGGAAGGGTGGTAAAAGAAAGATTACCGAATGCCGACGTAAGAGTTTGTATTTTAGGCCACATTCAACGGGGTGGCTCACCAACTTGTTTCGACAGGCTGATTGCCAGCAGGATGGGTTACCACGCTGTGGAATGCCTGATAATAGGCAAACACAACGTGATGGTGGGAATTGTAAATAACAGGATGCATTATACCCCGCTTGACCATGCCGTAAAAGCAAAAGAAAAGTTTAATAAAGAGTGGTTGAAAATAGTGAAGATACTTGCCAGCTAAGCCTTGCAGACTAAGGAAATAAGCGATATTTCGAAACACACACCTGCGCAAACATTTATAATACTTCCTCTGGGTAAATGATGGTTTACCGAAGAACATCGCCCATAATTTTACTGATTTTCCTATTGCATTTTTAAACCTGCAAATTTTTTAATTTTCATATGAGCAAAAGCCTTTCGCAATACCTGCACAAAGACATGGACATGCAAGCTGGTATTGAACACAACAGCAAACGCACTAAGATCGTAGCTACGGTAGGACCAGCTTCAAGCGCCTATGAAACAATGCTCGAATTAGTAAGAGCAGGTGTCAATGTTTTTCGCCTGAATTTTTCGCATGGTTCACATGAAGACAAATTGCTGATTATTGAGCAAATACGACGTATGAACCGCGAGGAGCCATTCAACATTTCAATACTCGCCGATCTGCAGGGACCAAAACTTAGGGTTGGTGAAATAGAAAATAATGCCCTCAATGTTGCCCCGGGGGATGTGCTCACTTTTACCAATGAAAAATGCATTGGCACGATGGAGCGTATTTACGTTAGTTATCCAAACCTTGCAGGGGATGTAAAGGTTGGAAATGTCATCATGATCGACGATGGCAAAATAGAAGTGGTTGTTAAAGAGATAACCAAAACAAAAGATGTAAAAGTTACCGTTATTATTGGTGGCATACTTTCTTCAAAAAAGGGTATCAACCTGCCTGATACAAAAATTTCATTGCCGGCGCTTACCGAAAAAGATTTAGCTGATCTTGAATTTATTATTGAACAGGAATGTGATTGGGTAGCACTTTCTTTTGTAAGAAGTGTGAAAGATATTGTTATCCTAAGGCACAAGTTGCAGGAGAAAAAAAGCAAGACCAAGATCATTGCCAAAATTGAAAAGCCTGAAGCCGTCACCAACATAAGGGATATTATTTTGGAAAGCGATGCCATCATGGTT
>JBKJNG010000526.1:0-7051 GCA_046596065.1 Phnomibacter sp.
TTCACTTCTGCAAGCGTAACCATGCTTGCCTTGTTACCAAAACTATTTCTTACATAACTCAATACATCTGCAATTTCCTGGTCTTTCAACAACACTTGTGCAGGCATGGGATTCGTGTATATTTCATCATCAATTTCCACAGGATCGGTTTTTCCTTTTATTACAATTTGTATTAACATCTTTTTATCGCCCAATGTAAATGGCGTTTTTATGAGAGGTGGATTGAGATGTGGCACACCACCTGCATCGGCCTGGTGACAGGCCATGCAATATTGCTTATAAACTTTCGCACCGTTTGCCATTGTTACCGCTTTTGATGGAGCAGGTTTTGGTGCCGGCTTTGGTTTTGCCTGCGCTAACAAAAGCAATGCAACAATCATTGCGAAGGAAAACATTGCCAGTTTCTTTATAATCATATTAATAAATAATTTGTACTTGAAAACGAATAACCAACAATGAATAATTAAACTGCCAATACAACAATTTTAAATGTATGCATGATAATGGATCAAAACATGTTGAATGGTGCTGTAACAGTACAAGTGAGTGACACAACGATGCCCAATTTATATTCTATTGCTGGTCCAACAATTGCATTTCTAAACGTGAAACCTGCAAAGTTAAATGAGAAAAACAGGTTCATCCAACTCACCACTCACTATTCACCATTTCACTTCTTATAAAATACTCTCCAAATATTCCCTTTTGCGTCATCGGAAATATATAACGAACCATCGGGGCCCTGTGCCAAACCACATGGACGATACGTAGCATCCCTTGGTGACATCACCGCTTCTTTACCAGAAAAACCATCGGCAAAAACTTCCCATTCTCCATTTGGTTTACCATCCTTCATAGGATGAAAAACTACATAATATCCCTCTTGCTTTTGTGGCGAACGATTCCATGAACCATGAAATGCTATGAAGGCTCCGTTCTTATATTTTTCAGGAAACATAATACCTGTGTAAAACAGTAGTGCATTCGGTGCCATATGCGCAGGAAATCCTACCAATGGCTTTTCCATATCAGCACAACGATCTTGCTTTTTACCATCACCGCCGTACTCAGGCCCCAAAACTTTTTTCTGTTGCGCAGGATCGAAATAACAATAAGGCCAACCGCAATTAGCTCCTTTCTTCAATTGAAAAAATTCTTCAGCCGGTAATTCAGCCCCTTGTTTTTCGTTATACAAATCAGGATATAATTGTCCTAACTGATCACGACCGTGCTGCATGGCATACAACTCATTTACTTCCGTATTCCAGTCTAGGCCAACTACGTTACGGGTGCCAGTTACATACCTTACACCATCGCCATAGGTTTGATCTGTTTTGTCAACTTTAAACTGCCAGATGCCTCCGGCGGAATCGAGTATCGCACATGGGTCCATTCCTTTTGAACCAGCAGTACGATCAATAATTTGGCAGGCGTTGGAATAAGCGCCCACATTTACATAAAGATTACCTGCATTATCAACCGTTATTGATTTTGAATTATGTTGTCCGCGATCGATCAGACCCTTTACAATGCGTTCGGGATTATCGGGATTTGCAACCGATAAATCGTCATTCAGTTTGTAACGAAATACTTCTGTGTTTGAAGAGGCGTACAGGTATTTATCTTTTACGAAAAGACCCGTTCCAACAAAATTTCCAAAGCCATTTACCTCGTCTGCCTTACCATCGCCATTGGTATCTTTCAGCTTAAGAATACCTTTCCCATCTTTCAGCTTTTCCAATTTTACATATACATCACCATTGGTGTATACTACTATGTGGCGGGCCCGCCCAAGATCTTTTGCCACTACCAGCGCATTGAAATTGGCCGGTAGTTTCAGGCCTGCGTTATTAGCATCGGCTTTTAACATTGCTGACTGTTGGGCTTGTGCAGTTAAGGTAAATACAACAGCGGTTGTAACTGCCAGAAAACGTAAAATTTTGTGTGTCATGAAATGGATATTTGTATAAAGGAAATTATAATTCGCGAACCTCGTGCCATTCAATTAATGCATCGACCAACGCCGTATTTTCAGGTTCGGTACCAACAGTTATGCGCAGGCAATCTTCGCATAATACTACCCGGCTTCTATCTCTTACCACAATGCCTTTTGTAAGCAAAAAATCATATACTGTTTTGGCTTGTTTTATTTTAACGAATAAAAAATTAGCATCGGAAGGATATACTTTTTCAACGGTTGGCATTTGCTCGAATACCTCAGCAAGCGCAACCCGCATATCAACCAGCAAATGAATCATATCATTTACCTGGCTTGTATTTTCCAGCGCCTGCAATACCAGTTCCTGTGTATGCTGGCCAATATTGTACGGCGGTTTTACTTTGTTTACAACCTTAATAATATCGGTGGATGCAAACAGCATCCCGAGGCGTAAACCTGCTAACCCCCAGGCTTTTGACAATGTTTGCATCACCACTAAATTCGGGTATTCGGGCAGTTCGTGCAGAAAAGATTTTTGTTTGGAAAAATTGATATAAGCTTCGTCGATCACCACGATTCCATTAAAGTTATTGAGCACGGTTTCAACATTTTCGCGAATCAATGAATTACCGGTTGGATTATTGGGTGAACAAAGCCAGATGAGTTTAGTATTGTCATCAACCAGCTGCTCTATATGCGCCAGGTTCAATTGATAATCGGGTAATAACGGTGCTTTGCGTAACTCCACATTATTGATATTGGCACTCACTTCATACATGCCATAAGTTGGCGGAACAATGATGACATTATCAATCCCCGGCTCACAAAAACAGCGGTATAACAGATCAATGCATTCATCGCTGCCATTACCAAGAAACATATTTTCCGCAGGTAACTTTTTTATTTCGCCCATCTTCTCCTTCACCTTCCATTGTAAAGGATCGGGATAGCGGTTGTACCATTTCAGCAATGGCGAACCAAGACTGTTTTCATTGGCATCCAAATACACCGAAGCTTCCCCTTTAAACTCATCTCTTGCCGATGAATAAGGCGTTAGCTTTTTAATGTTTAGCCGGATTAAATTATTGAGAATGAAACTCATATTATAGTGAGTTGTGAATGGTGAGTAAATCACCTCTAATTATCGATTTTGCGTTTTACTATGCACTTGCAACTTAAATAAGCTTACTTGTTAACTTTTGAACCTGCCAACATATCAACTCATAAACTGGTCAACCTAACACGCACTGCATTTGCATGGGCCTGCAAACCTTCTGCTTTGGCCATGGCAATAACCGTTGATGAGATATTTTTTAAACCGTTTTCAGTTAATTGCTGCAATGTAATTTTCTTTACGAAACTATCAACACTTACACCGCTGTACATTGCCGCATAACCATTGGTTGGCAAAGTATGGTTGGTACCACTGGCGTAATCTCCCACACTCTCAGGCGAATAATTACCAAGAAAAATAGAACCTGCGTTCATTATTTTGTCTGCAATAGCAGTTTCATCTTTCATGCTGATAATAAGATGTTCAGCGGCGTATAAATTCACTAGTTCAATCGCATCGTCCAAATTTTCAAATACCACCGCCCGGCTGTTTTCCAAAGCCTTTGCAGCAAAATCTTTTCTTGGTAATAAGGCTAATTGTTTTTCAAGCGCCAGCTGAACTTCCTGCACAACTTCACCTGAACTTGCAACTAACAATACCTGTGAATCGGGCCCATGTTCCGCCTGGCTTAACAGATCGGCGGCAACAAATTGGGGAATGGCGGTTTCGTCTGCCATTACGCAAACTTCGCTTGGTCCGGCGGGCATATCTATTGCCAATCCATCCTGTTGTACTAATTGTTTGGCAGCCGTGACATACTGGTTACCAGGCCCGAATATTTTAAACACTTTTGGAACAGATTCAGTTCCGTAAGCCAATGCTGCAATAGCCTGTGCACCACCTGTTTTAATAATTTTAGTGATGCCTGTTAATTGGGCGGCATATAAAATAGCCGGGGGTATGGAACCATCTTTTTGTGGGGGTGTGCAGAGTACAATTTCTTTACAGCCTGCAATATTTGCTGGTATCGCCAGCATTAAAACGGTTGAAAATAATGGTGCTGTTCCTCCCGGAATATAGATGCCAACCTTTTCGACGCCGACGCTTTTACGCCAGCATCGAACGCCCGGCATGGTTTCTATTTTTTGTTCGGGTTGTAATTGCGCTTCATGAAAAGTCCGTATATTTTTTGCTGCCTGCTGCATGGCTGTTTTCAATGCTTCACTCAACATGGCTGAAGCGGCGGCTATTTCTTCAGCAGTCACCTGCAAACTTGAAAGTTCAACCCCATCAAACTGCTTTGAAAAACTTCTCAAAGCTTCATCACCATTTGCTTTTACTGCAGCAAGAATGGGAGTAACCTTACCAATCAAAGTTGCCGTATCCATGGCAGGTCTTTGGATAATTTCCTGCCAGTTTTCTTTTGCGGGATTATTATAAATTTTCATAACATGCTAATCAAATATGTGAAACGTCAAAATTGAAAGATCAAACGTGAAACGTCAAACGTCAAAAGAGAACGCTAAAATGTATTACAGAAAAAAAACAAATAAATGATGGCTTGCAGCAGTACTCAAAAACTCACCACTTGCTATATAATCATTTTCTCAATCGGAATTACCAAAATGCCCTGTGCTCCTGCATCTTTCAAAGCCTCAATAATTTCCCAGAAATCATTTTCATCGAGCACGCTATGAACACTGCTCCAGCCCGGTTCTGCCAGTGGCAACACGGTTGGGCTTTTCATACCAGGCAATAATGCTACGATCTGTTTCAAGTTTTCGTTAGGTGCATTCAGCAAAATGTATTTGTTATTCTTTGCTTTTTTAACTGAACGGATGCGGAACAGCAATTTGTCCAGCAAACGAAGTTTTTCAGCCGATAACTGGTTGTTACGAACCAGCACTGCTTCGCTTTTCAGCACTACTTCTACTTCTTTCAGGCCATTCATAAACAGTGTACTTCCACTGCTTACCAAGTCTACAATAGCGTCGCTTAACCCTATGCCCGGAGCTATTTCCACGCTGCCGCTAATTTCATGAATCTCGGCGCTGATCTTGTTCTTATCTAAATATTGCTGTACTAAAACGGGGTAACTGGTAGCGATGGTTTTGCCATTTAAAAAGCTGGAACCAGTATAGTCATCGCCTTTTTGAACGGCAATTGATAAACGACATTTGCTGAAACCAAGTTGTTCAACAATTTGCACTTGCTTTTGTTTTTCAAACAACACATTTTCACCAACAATACCAATATCTGCAACCCGGTCTTCCACGTATTGCGGAATATCATCATCTCTTAAGAAGAAAACTTCCAGCGGAAAATTGCCGGCTTCTGCCTTCAGTTTATTCATCCCGTTTTTAATATCAATACCACAGTCTTTCAGCAGTTTGATACTGTCATCGTAAAGGCGACCTGATTTTTGAACGGCTATTTTTAGCACAGCTGGAGATCCTGTATTACCCGTTGTAGGTGGCATATTGTTGGTTTCGAATGATTGCTAATTGTTATTAATTGCTTGAGAATTGGCATAAAAAAAGGCTTACCCTTGGGTAAACCTTAATAATTTATATGCTATGCACAAAACCACACCGGCCTACCACTGATGGTAAGTATGATGATGGTGGTTATGTGTGTAATTCTTCATTTGCGCTGCAAAAATAAGGGCCTGATTGATATAGCCAAATTTTAGTTCATAGATAATAGTTAATGGTTCAAAGTATCGACTATTCACCAATGACCTAATGACTTCAAGCCCTGTAACAAACCAATTAACTATTCAACCAACCCCCATTCCTTATTTTCGCCCCCCAACAAAAGTTTTTCATGCAGCAATCGTTACAGGCCGTATCGCAACTGATCGCAAATCAAAAAAATTACGAGGTAATGTCGATTGACGCCTTACCTCAAAGTGGCAGCGACCGGCAGTATTTCCGCATACAAACAACTACCTGCAGCCTGATTGGCACTTTTAACCTGAATGTACAGGAGAATGAAACCTTTCTATATTTCACCAAACATTTTGCATCAAAAGGACTTCCTGTGCCAACCGTTATATGTCATAATGAAAGTTTTACTGCCTACATTCAATCAGATCTGGGCGATACCAGTCTATTAAACGTGCTGGAAAAGGAAGGTTATTCTGACAATGTAAAACAACTATTTAATGACAGTCTCGCCACCATTGCCAGCCTGCAGATAAAGGGAGATACAGGGTTGAATTATACCAAATGCCTTACTGCAAGAGAGTTTGGCAAACAAGCCATTCTTAGCGATCTGTTATATTTTAAATACTACTTTTTAGATACCCTGAAAACGCCCTATGACAAACAGGCGATGATGGACGATTTTAGTTTGCTGGCTGGTTACCTGTCGAAAACCGAATACAAGTTTTTTATGTTCCGCGATTTCCAGAGCAGGAACATTATGATAAAAGATAACAAACCATGGCTGATAGATTACCAGGGCGGCATGAAAGGCGCACCACAATACGATGCAGCCAGCATGATTTGGCAGGCACGGGCTAATTTGCCGGAAGACTGGAAACGGGAACTGCTGGAATATTACATGGATGAATTGCAAAAATTAATACCCGGTAAAATTGACCGGAAGATTTTTACTGATCAGTACTATGGTTATGTCCTCATTCGATTGCTGCAGGTATTGGGCGCTTATGGTTTCCGTGGTTTATTTGAACGGAAAGCACAATTTTTAACCAGTATTCCGCAGGCACTAAGAAATCTAAAATGGTTTATAAATAACAGGCCAATGGCCGTTGAAACACCCGAATTTTTGCGTATGCTAAACTATTGTGTAAGTAATGAAGTGATCAGCAAATTTGATCCACCGAAAGCCACTGAAAAAACACCGCTAATGGTTCATATAAATAGCTTTTCATTTATAAAGAATGGTTATCCCAATGATGAGACCGAACATGGTGGAGGTTTTGTATTTGATTGCCGCGGCATTTTAAATCCAGGACGTATTGACCAGTATAAAACGCAAAGCGGTAACGATAAAGAAGTGATTGATTACCTCGAGCAAAACACGAGGATGCC
>JBKJNG010000034.1:0-5220 GCA_046596065.1 Phnomibacter sp.
CTTTGATTTGGATATTAAGCAATGATGAACATCATAAATAAGATTTCAGTAATGTCTCTTTGTGTCTTTGCGCCTTCGTGGCAAAAATTCTTTTTGTAAAAAGGCAATTACACACAATGAAAGGCAGGAGAATACAAGGACTTGCACGGAGGAATGCATTGAACATTGCGCATTGAAAATTGATCATTGAACATTTGTATTGCGGCTCGTCCCCAGCGCCACTTTATTTACCACCAGAGTACCAATCCCGTAATCTTACTTCAATATTTTTATCGCCTTCATTTACGAGCTTTTTGAAAGTATTTACATCCTGTCCGCGGTAATGATAGGGATACACAATGGTAGGTTTAAAGGCCAGAACTGCCGCAGCGGCCTGTGATGGATCCATGGTGTATGGCAGGTTCATGCAAACAAAAGCGATATCGATATCAGTGAGCGCCCTCATTTCGGGAATGTCTTCGGTATCGCCGGAAATGTAAATATTCTTTCCGCCAATTCCCAGCACATAGCCGTTTCCCCTGCCTTTTGTGTGAAAAGCATCTGCCGCTTCGGGCAGGTTATACATCGGAATAGCAGTGATCGTAATGCCATGTTCCATGGTTTTTTCGCCGTTCTTTATAATCACCAGTTGTTTTCTTTTAAGGTCACGCGGCATTTTATCAGCAACAGCCTGCGGAACTAATATAATCGCCTTTTCGGTTTGAAGGGCTTCAAGTGTTTTGGGATCGAAATGATCGCCATGGATATCGGTGATTAAAATAAGATCTGGAGCAGCCATTCCTGCAAACGCTTCTGCGCCACCCGAGGGATCAACATAAATGCATTTGTTGTTGTAAGTGAGCACCATGGTTGCATGGTTAATAGGTTGGATGGTTAGCTCGCCTCCAGCAACAGACATGCGGTCTGGTGCGGGTAATTGTGCATTAACCACCATTACAAAAAAGCTGGAAGCGAAAGTGAGTGCAGATTTAAATTTTACAGTAATCATTTTTTTGATTTGATGAACTTCATAACAAGTAGTCTAAAACATTGTTCCAATGCAGGCAATAATTTTTTCAGGCATACCAATTTAACTTGTTTTTTACACGTAAAGTTTATCTACCAGGTACAAAACCAAAGCTATTCCAAACTTTTAGTTTTGAAATTTAATATGTCGCTTTTAGCCACTTATTAAAGTCAATCTATTTCATTGCCAAAGGCGATAAAATATTCGTTCGAAACCACAAGTACCGAACAGCGGTAGCTTTAACAACAGCATGAAAATAGGTACCAAGAAAAAAGAGCAAACGATAAAACCGTTTGCTCTTTTTATTTTGTTGTGATAGCGTATTGTCAATGCGCACCCAACGCTGCGAGGTTGCCCGATGGATACCAGTTCCTGATTCTTACATCGATAGTACTGTCTGCTTCGTTTACCATGGATTTAAAGGTGCTGATATCCTGTCCGAGATAGTTGTAAGGATACACGATGGCAGGTTTAAATTCAAGCACTGTTGCTGCGGCCTCTTTGGCAGTCATGGTATGCGGCCGGTTCATGCTAATAAAGGCGATGTCTATGTTTTTCAGTTCTTTCATTTCGGGTATAGAATCTGTTTCGCCCGATATATAAATATTCTTGCCGCCAATACCTACTACGTAACCGTTGCCTCTGCCCCTGGCATAATAGGCGTTTTTTGTTTCGGGCAGGCTGTACATGGGAATAGCTGCCACGCCAATGCCATTCATCATTTTCATATCGCCATTGCGGAAGATCACAAGGTCCTTTTTTATCAGGAGATTCGGCAGCATGTCTGCTACTGCCTCGGTAACTACAAAAACTGCATTGGCTGTATGGATATTTTCAAGTGTACGGATATCGAGATGATCTTTATTGATATCCGTTATCAGGATCATATCCGGGTCGGGCAAACCTTCGAAAGATTCGGCACCACCGGTAGGGTCTACATAGACTGTTTTATTGTTGTAGCTAAGCACCACACTGGCATGACTCACAGGCTGAATGGTCAATTCTTCTTTCTTCTTAATTTGAATTTTATCTGCCGGTATTAATTGAGCCAGGGAAAATAATACTGAAAACGAAAAGAGGATAACCAGTGTAGTTTTAGTTTGCATGTGATTGGTTTTTAAAAGCTTTTTTAAAAGTTTTAATTCACCTGGCAACTGTATCCCCGCCTGCTTTTCTGCAGTATGCTGGCTTCTGTTTTTTACGGAGCCGATTTTACTGTGTATCGCATAGCCCAAAAATCAAAAAACTCATCCATTGAATATTGTCCAAAAAAGGTGCCAGATATTGATGAGTTTTCAACAAAATTCTTTTTATAACCAATGTAGTCGGGGAAGTGCGCCGATTACCTGTAGTTCAACGATTCATTTATTTTTTACCATAGGGGGAACTACTCAGAAAAAGGACGATGCGCAGGGAAATTGTTGGTAATAAAGCGGAGATAACATTTCAGTAAAATCAAAAACTACCATGCAATTCTAACATTCAATATTAGAATTGCATGGTAGTGAGTTAATCGGCCTCGAGTTGTTGCCTTATTAAATTCGTTTTTGAAATACCCAATGATGGCCGAAAGGATCGGTAATGCCGCCCTGCCGGTAGCCATAATCATAATCCTGCATGGGCGAAGTAGCATGCGCACCTGCCGCCAAAGCCTGCACCATCATGGCATCGGGGTCATCAACAAATAAACCAAGCACAGTGGTAGTGCCTTTAAGCGTTAGTGGGCTAAGCTCATTCTCTCTGGAAATTTCTTCATGAATATGAAAGAGTGTGCCTCTTATGGCCAATTCAGCCACATGTACGCTGCCATCATCATTACTCCATCGCCGCAATTCATTGGCGCCAAGTGCTTTTTTATAAAACGCAATAGCAGCGGCCACATTTGCCAGGTATAGCACGGGTGCAAAACTTACGGTATCGTATTCAGCAGGGTAGTCGTTCATATATAATTATTAGAAATGAAATATGCAGGAATGCTTTTAATTTTTTACAAGGTACAAAGCAGCCTTATTATTTACAATGGATGTATTTACATAGTCTGCAAGGTGAAAAATCATGAAGAAAAAGTTGCCGGGTACCGGTTGCGCGTGATTACCAACTTGAAATGGCTGCTTTACGGGTAGACAAGAACCGGCGCCAATTTCACCGTTTTACTCTTTTGTAATAAAAGAAACCAGTTAAAAAATTAGTTGTCAATCTTCCTGGCAATTAAAACAAAAACATCAATGACCTAATTACCCATTATTATAGTGCCTATCGCCCTTCCCGCATCTTTGCTGCATGAAAGCCATTTCACTTTTACAGCCATGGGCATCGCTGGTGGTAATGGGCTTAAAAACCATTGAAACAAGAAGCTGGGCGACGCAACACCGGGGCGGTATATTGATACACGCCAGCCAGGGAAAAGCCGGTAGCATTTTTGCTTTGGAGCCTGCTTTCAAAAAGCATATCCCTGATTTTAATAAACTGCCTTTCGGTGCCATTATTGGAATAGTAAGCATAACCGCCGTTGTAGCCGTAACACAAACCGGTTTGCCCGAACATGTAATGGCACAACTAACCATGGAAGAAAAAGCCTTTGGCGATTATACCAGCGGCAGGTTTGCCTGGCTGCTGGCCGATGCGGTAATGTTTGAATACTCAATCCCGGCAAGAGGTATGCTAAATGTTTGGGATTTTAAAGGCGAACTTCCCGGCTTTGGTACATGCGGTGAATATTTATTCATCAACAGGAAAACTGGCCTCAATTTGAATGGGATAATGCCAGGCTGGCTACCATGCTGGCAGAAGTCCGGCACCAGCAGGGGCGTTTATTGGGCCGCATGGAAAGCCTTGGTTTTGGGTTACAGGCCGAAGCCGCCCTCCAAACACTAACCCTTGATGTTTTAAAATCAAGCGAAATAGAAGGCGAAATATTATCCGCTGACCAGGTACGTTCTTCCATTGCCCGTAAGCTGGGGATGGATATAGCCGGATTGGTGGCGTCTGACCGAAACGTTGATGGCGTGGTTGAAATGATGCTGGATGCTACCTGGCATTACCCGGATCCGCTAACGAATGACCGCCTCTTTGGCTGGCATTCGGCATTGTTCCCCGGCGGCCGGGGCGGTATGCATAACATAGTGGTGGGTACATGGCGCAACAATACAAAAGATGACCTCATGAAGGTGGTATCAGGGGCAATGGGAAAAGAAGTTGTTCATTTTGAAGCGCCGGAAGCCGGTTTGCTTACAACGGAAATGAAAAAGTTTACCAGCTGGTTTAACGGCAGGCATCAGCTGGATGCCGTGATAAAAGCAGCTGTTGCGCATTTTTGGTTTGTGACCATACACCCTTTTGATGATGGCAATGGCCGTATAGCAAGGGCTATAACCGATATGCAGTTGTGCCGTGCCGATGCCAGCGCACAGCGCTTTTACAGCATGAGCGCCCAAATAAGAAAAGACAGAACGGCCTATTATAACATCCTTGAAAAAACCCAAAAAGGAAGTCTCGATATAACGGGTTGGTTTAGCTGGTTTCTTGAATGCCTGGGCCGGGCGCTATCAGCAACTGGTGAAGTGTTGGGAAAGGTGCAACAGAAATCGAAGTTTTGGGAGCGGCACGCCAAAACAGTTTTTAAAAGCCGCCAGGTATTAATGATTAATAAAATGCTGGATGGTTTTGATGGAAAGCTAAACAGTTCAAAGTGGGCGAAAATTGCCAAATGTTCGCAGGATACCGCGTTGAGAGATATACTGGATTTGCTGGAAAAGCAGGTATTAATGAAGGAAACTTCCGGCGGCAGAAGCACCAGCTACAGGCTGATCTCTGATTTGTGATGTGTGATCTGTGTGCAGTGAGGATTTTAAGTGGTTGAAAAAATTTTTTCAATCCTTTTTATGAAAAGCAATTTGTTTTTTTGAAGATCTTCCATGAATAAATTTTGTAAGATTAATGTTTGACGTTTTTAACAATGAACATTGATTTTTAGGCCAATACACAACTTTCAATTCCACATCAGTCAAAAATTACCGTCCGGTTTCTTATCACAAAAACACGGTCTTCCAGTACCAGCTTCAAGGCGTCAGAAAGTACACTTTTTTCTACTTCATTGCCTGCTTTTATCATGCCCGTTACGCTGTATTCGTGATCAACCCAAAAAGTAATTTCGGTTGATCACGAATACAGCGTAACGGGCATGATAAAAGCAGGCAATGAAGTAGAAAAAAGTG
>JBKJNG010000162.1:0-6580 GCA_046596065.1 Phnomibacter sp.
GCGAAGAATTTCCCCGGAAAAGAATTTCCTGAAAGGGCTACTGAAGGAATGCTTGGTATGAAAGCAATTCCTGGTGAAGTAACTTATGAAGAAGGCGTGTATGTAGGTTACCGTTACTACAATACTTTTAATGTAAAACCTGCGTATGAATTTGGTTACGGTTTAAGCTATACAACTTTTGGTTATAGTAATTTAAAGCTAAACAAACCAACTTTCGACGGTAGCATTACCGCTACAATCGATATAACAAATACCGGCAAAACAGCAGGTAAAGAAGTAGTGGAAATTTATCTGTCGGCTCCTGCTAAAAAAATGGATAAACCGGCTGAAGAATTAAAAGCCTTCGCAAAAACAAATTTGTTGCAGCCCGGTGAAAAGCAAAGTTTCAGTTTCACGCTGCAACCAAATGACTTAGCATCGTTTGATACTAATGCCACTGCATGGACAGCCGAAGCAGGAGAATATACGCTTAAGGCAGGTGCATCATCCGGCGATATCAGGCAGAAAGTTTCTTTCAGTTTGCCAACAGAACTGGTAGTTGAAAAAGTAAATAAAGTATTGGTACCACAGTTAGCAATTACTGAACTAAAGCATTAAGTATAAGAGCTTTTGATTGATAGTGATAATAGAGGGTTGGGTTTCGGTAACGAAACCTGGCCTTTTATTTTTAACGGCACGTTTGTCGGTTGATTCCTTTTTTGGAAGTAACTTTTTTACTGAAGAAAGTAAGCATTAGTAATTTCAGAGCTCCTTACTTCACGCAGTTTGAAAGTGCGGGGCTAAAGCCCGTGCAATAAAAGCCATGACCATTATAGCCCCGGGCTTAAGCCCGGGGCTATTGAAACCCCATTGACTAACATGGGCTTTAGCCCAACACCACTCATCTTTCCAAGCGATGGTAATTTAATTTTAAAATAATTCGCAGATAAATTCTGCAACTTTAATCTGCGAAGTATCACGATTTTCAGAAGGGCAGATAAGCATTCGTAATTTTGACTGGTTGAAATGCAGCTCTTCAATAATTGCCTTAATTTCAGCCGGTATTTTAAGTTTTAAACACGCCGGTTCAAACTTAAGTTTCTTATGCTCCTATCATCCATTATTCTACTTGTAATTAGTTTGACATTATTAAGGATGGCCAACGTTTTTTTTCATAGCAGGGGTAATAGTAAAAAGCAATGGATATTACCCCTTAATATTATTGCTTTTATATGTGGACTTGCAGCCATTTACCTGGTTTATTTGTTATTGGATGCTATGGATTAATAATTTGCTGGGGTTGAAACTTTGAGCGACAAGTTTCCTGTACCGGGCAACTGGAAAGCTGCAATAGGCAAACTGCAACACTTGACCGTTTCATTGGCCGTCACATATTTCCCCCGCAGCTTACAATGTTCCGGCAAAATAAAAACAAATATTTTCAACCCATATCTTTACAGCACAACTATGAAAAAAATTAATTGGGAAGGCGTTTATCCTGCTATGTTAACACCATTTACGCCAGATGATCAGATCGATTTTTTGATGTTTGAAAAAAACGTACAGGCGCAGTTAGCGGCTGGTACTGATGGTATGATACTCGCCGGTTCGCTGGGCGAGGCGAGCACGCTGGAATACGATGAAAAGATTGGCCTGTTAGCGTTTGCCCTAAAAATTGTTGCAGGCAAAATACCGGTGGCAATGAACATTGCTGAACAATCTACCAGGGTAGCGGTTAAACTTGCGCAGGATGCGGAAAAAACGGGGGCAGACGGACTGATGATATTACCACCTATGCGTTACAAGGCCGATGACGATGAAACCGTTGCTTACTTTACTACTATTGCAGCCAACACTTCGCTGCCGGTAATGATCTATAACAACCCTGTTGATTATAAAATTGAAGTAACGCTCGATATGTTTGAAGCACTCGCTGCTTATCCAAATATTACGGCTGTAAAAGAATCGACCCGTGATGTAACCAATATTACCCGCATGCGCAATCGCTTTGGCGAAAGGTTTAAATTGTTTTGCGGGGTGGATACGCTTTTTATGGAAGAATTGATGTTAGGTGCCGATGGAATTGTGGGTGGACTGGTAGATGCTTTTCCTAAGGAAACAGTTGCCATTTACAAGCTGGTAAAAGCAGGCCGATACAAGGAAGCGCTTGCTATTTACAGGTGGTTTTTGCCGGTACTTGAACTGGATATTCATCCGAAACTGGTGCAGTACATAAAACTTGCCGCAACACAAACAGGCATTAGCAGCGAGTATGTAAGGGCGCCACGGTTATCCTTGAAAGGAGTGGAAAGAGAAATGGTTTTGGCCATCATTAATACTGCTTTAGCAACAAGACCAAATACAGATTTCTGATTTTTTGAAGTAAGATTTATAGCTGCGATTAGTTTTCAGTTAACTGTTGGTAGTGGCAACGGGATAAAATTTTTGCGGTAGCCCGAAGTGCTAAAATGTAAATAATGCCTGATGAAATCCGGGTTGATAAGAAACCGGCAAATCTACCCTGAAGGATTTAAAAAATAATTGCAGATTTTTATCCTGCGTACAGCATAGCGGTGGGAACGGGCGACAAATCAGGCTTCTTAAATAGAAATGTTTCTTCCGTAAAAAGATGTTCTAAAAAAAAGATACAATCTGCGAATGAATGTATTTCAATAGGCGTCTCAATAATAAATACGCAAACTTACCTTTTTCATACGCAGTTAGTTTTTGGTTAACCCCGCTATTCATAGCGGGGTTTTTTATTACCCAAAATCTAAAGTTTTTATGTTTTGCAGGGTAGAAGCTATTGCCAGGTTTTGTTAACTGGTTCAGTCTTTTTTATCTGCCAGAGTTTCCACCATGGCGTTGCAGGCGAATCGTGATGCTCGTAATGATAACCGAAAAAATAACAGGACAGAAAAGATAGCAAGTGATTCTTTTTTAAAGAACGGGAGTGGTGCTTGTTATGCGGCTCGCCGCGATGCGGAAGATAGGTGCCAAAATAAAATAATTGCAGGGTGCTTAATAACGAAGGAATCACCCAGAACAAAACAAGGTTTTCTGGTTCAATCCAAAGTTTTAGCAGGTTAAAAATAGCAGCCATGGCCACAACCTGCCACCAGCTTAAATAAGCTGTTATAAAACGAAAATACCAGCTAAAAAAATTGCCTTCATGAAAATCGGGATCTGCATCGGAATGTACATACCGGTGATGTTCATGATGCTTGGTCATTAATTTTTTAAAGGGAAATACCGCGTATAGCAATGTACATAATTGCCCTATAAAATTATTCAGATGTTTGTTGCGGGAAACCGTTCCGTGCATGGCATCGTGCGCAGTAATAAACAAACCCGTATATAAATGCATTTGCACCAGCAGCATTACATATGTAAGCGGATTTTTAAAATTAACCTGCCAGCGCATTAAAAAAATAGCATTAACTACCCAACAGGCAATTACAATAAAAGCTACTAATAACCCTTTGTTAGATAATTTGATTATGGCGCTGCTTTTTGAATTTATGACAAGATTTGACAACCTGCAATTTTGATTTTATAAAGGATGCTTGCAATTAATGCATTTATTGATCAAGAACAATTAATGATAGTTAAAATATCGTGCCTTCATTTTTCAATTTGAATTGCGCCTGATGATATGTAGTGCGGTTTCTTTGTTTTGGCATATTTTTATAGGTGATGTTTTCACAATGAATCAAGTACCAGGAAATAACCATGAGAAACTGGCGGTTCCCGACAGCGGGGAAAAATGTCCGCTTGAAGATGCTTTGATTAAGGCAAAGCTGGTGCTTGAATTGCACAATGGGCCTGTTGATCCGCAACTTAGAAAAAGACGTGAACACGATCCCCGGGAAAATGGTGGTGAAGCGCTTAGCGCCAACGACTCCGGCGAGTAAAAATCACCTGTATAGCTTTTGTTTTTACCTATAAGATTTTCCTTCAATTTTACCGTATGGGTAAGTATGGTAAAGCGCTTTTATGGGGCCTGGCTATCAGTGCGTTAGGCACTTTACCCTTGGGTACCTTAAATGTTACTGCCATGCAGGTGGCCATTTCCGACGGGTTAATACATGGTATTTATTTTAGTCTTGGTGTATCGCTGGTGGAAGTAGCTTATGTGCGCATTTCGCTGGTTGGCATACATTGGTTAAGGCAACATGCCAGCCTATTGCGCTGGATGGATTGGATTGCTTTCGCCATTGTGCTTACCCTTGCCATTGGCAGTTTTATAGCTGCCATGCATCCATCAGAAACAAAAAGTTTTGTATTAAAAACCGACCTGCCCTTAATTGTTTTAGGTCTTTTAATGAGTGCGCTTAATCCCGTGCAATTGCCTTTCTGGCTTGGCTGGAGCAGTTTTCTCTTCTCAAAAAAAGTATTGCACCCACATGCAGCTTATTACAACTGGTATACCGTTGGGATTGGCATTGGTACCATGGCCGGACTTGCAGTTTTTGTATTTGGAGGCCGCCTGCTGGTTGATGTTTTAAATACCAGGCAAAGCATTATCAATTACGTTATTGGCACTGTATTTTTAATTACGGCCATTATTCAATTGGTAAAATTACTAAGGCATAAAGGTCTTGCTGAAAATACAGAAACAAGGGCTGCTGAATTGGAACTTGCAGAAGAAAAATCTGACTGAGGTTTTAACTTTCGCAACGAGCTAAAATGCTATAGTTTTACTGCTGCAAATGAAGATTAACCAGTACATATTCCTGATGTGCGCCCTCGCCATGGATGCGGGATTCTAACCCGGCGCATCTTTCTCTTATCTTTTTTATTTAAATTTTTAAAGTTACCAGGTTGATCAGCTGCAATGTTATTTGACATGCTGCCTGTTATTCCGTTAACCTTAAAACATCACTGTATGGAAATATTATTTGCCCCTGCTATTGCACAGCAGACCACTCCTGATTTTTTACCCCTGTTGGGAACAGATTATGTTGAATTCTATGTAGGTAATGCCAAACAGGCTGCCCATTTTTACATCACATCATTTGGCTTTCAGCCCCTGGCTTATTCCGGGCCCGAAACCGGCAATAAGGATAAGGTGAGCTATGTTATCAGGCAGCACAAACTAACCTTCGTATTAACCACCGCACTGCGCATTAACAACCCCATTGCCGAACATGTGTACCTGCATGGCGATGGCGTAAAAACATTGGCCTTAAAAGTGGATGATGCTGCTGATGCCTGGTATCAAACCACCAAAAGAGGTGCTAAAAGTTTCCTGGAACCTGAAACTATTAAAGATGCCGGTGGGCAGGTAGTGTTAAGCGGCATTCGCACCTATGGTGATACTGTGCATTTGTTTGTGGAAAGGAAAGATTACGACGGGATTTTTATGCCGGGCTTCCGGGCATGGGGTAGTCCTTATTTTAAAACCGGAGATGCAGGGCTTTTGTATGTAGATCATTGTGTAGGAAATGTGGGCTGGAACCGTATGAACGAATGGGTTAATTTCTACGAAAAAGTGATGGGCTTTAAAAATATTTTAAGCTTCGACGATAAAGATATTTCCACCGAATACTCTGCGCTGATGAGTAAGGTGATGAGCAACGGTAATGGCTATGTAAAATTCCCCATTAACGAACCCGCTGAAGGCAAAAGAAAGAGCCAGGTGGAAGAATACCTGGAATATTATTATGGCGAAGGCGTACAGCATGTAGCGCTTGCTACCAACGATATTGTGAGGACCGTACTGGACCTGCGCAGCCGTGGTGTTGAATTTTTACAGGTGCCAACCACTTATTACGACGATCTTTTGGAAAGAGTTGGGCATATTGATGAAGATTTTGCGCCCTTAAAAGAACTGGGCATTTTGGTGGACCGGGATAATGAAGGTTACCTGTTGCAATTGTTTACCAGGCCTTTAGAAGACCGGCCAACGGTATTTTTCGAGATCATTCAGCGGAAAGGCGCACAAAGTTTTGGCAAAGGAAACTTTAAAGCGCTATTCGAAGCCATTGAAAGAGAGCAGGGCTTGCGTGGAAACTTATAAATTTGCCGGGCCGGGATAATATCCGGCCCGGTTTTTAGTTTACTTACCAATTGCCATTCGCTTAATAACCATTTTCAGCATGAGATTAGTTGCCCTTGTTTTTTTAATATTTTCCGTTTCTAAGGTGCAGGCTCAGCCGCCGCAGCAGAAGGAGTTTCTTCGTTTCCAGAAATCATTTAAAAGTGTAAGCGATGCTTTTGCAAATAAAGAGGATTCGCTGAAGGCGCAGTTTGAAGCCAAAGGCCTGGTATGGCCTGCTAAATACGTTTATATCCGCTCATTTAAATACGATAGCCAGCTGGAAGTATGGGTAAAAGACAAAAAGCAGAACCCTTATAAATTGTTTAAAACCTATAAAGTTTGTGCGCTGGCTGGTAACCTCGGCCCAAAACGTTTCGAAGGAGATTTTCAGGTGCCAGAAGGTTTTTATTATTTCAACGAGTTTAAGCCAAGGAGCAATTACCACCTTGCTTTAGGTATCAATTATCCCAATGCCAGCGATCGGATGCTCAGCGATTCCATTCGCCCCGGTGGCGATGTGTACGTGCACGGCAGTTGCGTAACTGTTGGTTGTATTCC
>JBKJNG010000472.1:0-5170 GCA_046596065.1 Phnomibacter sp.
ATTTTTTTTGGACGGGGATTTATTTATTCGAAATTTTTGTATCATTTTACTTAGCGATCAATGGTATTTACCATTGATAATACTTAGAAGCAATTGTAAGTGTCAACCAGCTTTATTGCTTCCATTGCTTCTTTCGCATCATGCACCCTTAAAATATTTGCGCCATTCATTAAACCAATCGTGTGTAAAACGGTGGTTCCATTTAATGCCTCATCTACCGTTATGCCAAGTGTTTTATAAATAGTTGATTTGCGTGATATTCCTAAGAGCAAGGGGCTTTCAAACATTTTAAAAACGGGCAGCTGCTTCAGCAATTGAAAATTATGCGCAATGGTTTTTGCAAAACCAAAACCGGGATCAATGATCACGTCTTTAATACCTGCTTTTTGGCACACATCCATTCGCTCAATAAAAAAATCAAGCACTTCCTTTACAAGATCATCGTATTGAGGATTTGTATGCATGTCCGGCCCAATGCCTTTGTTGTGCATGCACACATAGGGAACATTGAGATTTGAAACCGTTGACAACATTTCGGGATCATACAAACCGCCACTTACGTCATTTACTATGCGTGCGCCGGCTTTTACGGCCGCTTCAGCCACCGAAGCATAAAAGGTATCAACAGAAATAATGGCCGCCGGAAATTGCTTGTAAATAGCTTCTATGGCGGGCACTACCCTATCCATCTCTTCATTGGAGCCAATCATAGTTGCACCGGGCCTTGTGCTTTGCCCGCCAACATCAATAATGGCAGCACCTTGCGCCAGCATCGTTCCGGCCTTCGCCACAATTTTATCGGTCGCCTGCCGGCGGCTACCGCTAAAAAAACTATCCGGCGTTGTATTGATAATACCCATTACCACTGGCTGATCAATTACAAGCAGTTTTCCTTTGCAGTTGAGCGTGAACATGGCTTCCCTTATTTTTGACCGTTCTAATTAAAAAACGAAATTAACCGAATAGCATTACTGCATTGGCTGATTGTTGTTTACAAGCAAACACTGTTTGATTTTTAACAGCTGAATACAGCGGCAACTGCACAAGGGAGTGACACAACGATGCTAAATAGTAGTACAAATGCCCGTTCAATAAAAGAAAAAAATTATGCATAACACCAGCACACAATATGATGCAGTGATTACCGCAGCAAAAGATATTTTTATTAAAAAAGCAAAGGATTATGGTACATCATGGCGGGTGTTACGGCCAATTTCGGTGGCGGACCAAATCTATATAAAAGCAAGGCGCATAAGACAACTGCAGGATGCTACCATGAATCAAAAAATTGCGGATGATATTCCTTCGGAATTGAAGGGCATAATCAATTATGCCATTATTGGTTTGATACAATTGGATATTCAAAACGAAGAAATTGAAGACCTGCCGCTGGAAGAATGCAGCCGTTTGTATGATGCACATGTGAAAGAAGTGAAGGCACTGATGGAAATGAAAAACCATGATTACGGCGAGGCATGGCGTGAGATGAGCCAGGAGAGTTTCACAGACCTTATCCTGATGAAAATTCATCGCATGAAACAGATTATCCGCAACCAGGGGCAAACCATTATGAGCGAAGGTCTGGATGCAAATTATATGGACATTTTAAATTACGCAGTCTTTGCGCTGATATTGCAAAACGAAGGTTGATAGTTGATGATTCATAGTTCATGGCAAATACAAATAGGTATTGATGATACAGTCTAAGATTAAGTGCAGTAATTAACTTCATGAAATAAAAATCCATATTAATGGTATTTCGTTTTGAAGAATTAAAAGTTTGGCAGATTGCTTTAGACCTTTGTTACAAGGTGGATTTACTAACCAAAAATTTCCCGAAAAACGAAATGTTTTGCTTGTGCAGTCAAATGAAGCGGGCTGCTGATTCGGTAGTTTTAAATATTGCAGAAGGCAGCACCGGACAAACTACTACTGAGTTTTAAAAGATTTCTGAATATTGCTTTGAGTTCTGGGATTGAAGGAATAGCATGTTTGTTTATAGCAAAATCAAGGTTGTATTGCCAGGAAACTGCATTTCAAAGATTAATTTCAGAATACGTAGTATTATGTAAAATTATTACCAAACTTCGCGACTCATTGTTATAAAACAAATCATAGGACAAAGCAATACACAATCAGCAGTTGTTCGGGATGGACGATAATAATTTTGTTTTTATTTGTAATGTTCAGCAAAAGTTATTCCAATCAGCAGCGGTTCCGGGCTGGACGAGCAATGAATTCCAGCCCTGCAGCAAGCCCAGCTCGTTGGTGACATCTTCAACCCCGGCATTAAAAGACGGAAAATGCGGAGAACTTAAAAAAGAACTGTTGTATTCCTGCTACTGTTTTCACCATTTATTTTAAGTGTTTCATTATTATTAAAAACCAGCGTAACCGTCGAAACGGGGATTTACGAAGTTATTTAGAATACTTCCAAAACGAAACGCAAGTCCGAAGGAAGTATAATAATTAAAAGTAGAGGCCAATTGGCGTTTGCGGGTTAGTACTTCCTGCTCTGTAACCCCGCCCTTAACAAGGTTGATCTGGTTGTGTACCAAACTAGCGTTTGCATGCACAAAAAAAGATAAACCGCCACCTATTCGTATGTCGGCATTAGCACTAAGACCCATTGCATTTAATGCCCAATCTTTGAAATAATTACGGTAGTAAATCCCCCCGTTAAAAGTTCCCCACTTTTTATTTAAAGTAATGGCTGCTGAAAACCGATGTCCATATATTGTCTCTTTTATTTTATAATAAATGGTAGTATCGTAATAATTAATGTTGTTTACATCCAGTCCGTATCTAACCACGAAAAACCTGTTATTCACTTGTTTATAATCGAACATATTATACTCGATAGCAGGACTAAAAAACATTTTTCTTTTGTAATTATCAAACGTACTATTTGAAAAAGAAGTTTGATACCCGTAGCTCCAATGATCGCTGAACGACCTTACCAGGTTATGATAAAATCTATAATCAGTGTTTTTTACTTTGTACCTGTTGGTGGTAGCCCCATCTTCGTAGGTATAAACAGAATTGCGAAGGTTTGCATTCATGTAAAATTCTACTTTCAGTTTGTTGGTTGTGCGATTTGCAGATAAGTCTGTGCTAAACACATGGTTTTTGTACACCCTTTCTGCGTTAAACTGCCCGCCTGCAGACACTCTAAAAACCCAGAAATTCCATTTGTCACGTTTATCGTTTTCATAAGGTGGTCGTGCGTTAACAGACGATTCCTTCATAACCATTTTTACTTGTGATGCATAAGACGTTTTAGCTATTAGGGGAGAAAATCCCAACATTAAATATTGCAAGATAGACTGTCGTACATCCGAAGGTGTGGCATTGGGAAGTGTATTGAATACTAGGGTATCTGAATATTTCCTGTACTGGTTTTGTCCATAAAAATTCATTCGATATTGAACTCCGCCGCTGCCAGCCGTTTGCGCAGTTAAAAGCACATGAACATCAGCAGCAGTCATGTTTAAAACAAAATTGACAATATTTATTTCAGATCTAAAATAGTTGAAGTCGCATCCCACCCGGCAATCAATATACACGTTTAATTTTCCGGGAACTTCATTTTGGGCATTGGTTACTGATATAATTAACAAAGACACTATACAAGCAGTGATTTTCGACATAATCGAGCAGGTTACATTGAGAGGTGCTTAAAAAAGGCCAAAAGTAGCTTAACAAACCTATCAGGAAGCTGATTAATTAGAATTGTTTCTATCTCCGTTTATAGTTGCCAATAATTGGTTGTCATGTATTTTGAAAGTGACTGAGGACTTGGTTGAAAAAACCTGTTCATAATGTTCCCGCAACATTTTTGTATGTTGCGTTCATCGTGCCATGTCTTCTTCGAATATCCACTAATAATTGTTTCGATTTACCACCTTACCAGGCCAGGCTTTATAGCACTTGCACGCAGTTATAGGCCATCTTTTTTGCACGCTATACCTTCTTTAACCTGAAACCATTTTCGAGACGCATCATAAGCATTCCAATCGTAACATTCTACTTCCAATCCTTTGTAAAAAATTTCATAGAGTGGCAACAATCTGGCATGGTAACTTAGAAATTCAATGATTATATTCCCTATCTACCAGGTCTCCTGGCCTGTTCCTGCAAATTACTTATTTGAAACTTGCAAAAACCCGCCAGAAAAAAGAAGCAAAAGCAGGACAGAACAAATAAACTGCCACCAATCTGGTAGACGATCTCACAGCTTGTAAGCGATGAGGTGATACAAACGGGAAACTACTTTAATAAACAGAAAGCCCCGGGTATAAGTCCCCGGATTTCTGTTGCTAACAGCAAAAGATCAAGCTGAAATGTTATTTTGTCTTCTTATTTTCTTTGTAACGCTTATCGGTGTACCGTTTCTTTTTACCGGGCCGTTAGCGGCTTTCGATGAACTATAACGTTTATCTGGAATTCCATCTTTTTTAATTACTACAGCATCGTTATTCGCTTTGTTGCTGCTGCTGTTTTTGTTTCAGTAGTTGTTTTTTTAGTTGTAACTTTTTTACTGTCCGCTACAGTCAAAGCTGCCTTTTTAGTTGTAGTCGCGTTACCACCATCTGGCGGAGGTCTCCCCCCTTGCATTTCCCCCTTCACCACTTAACTTGTCACCAGTTTTAAAGGTGCACCCAAACTGGCGACAATCCCTTTTAGAAAACCCAATGCTTTATGCAAACCCTTTTAAAAGACCTGCGTGAAACGCCCGGCATCAGCCAGCTGCAGTTAGCAGCATTCATTGGCGGCGACCGCACCCAGCTCGTTCGCACAGAAAACAGCATGAGAAATTTAAACGGCAATGTCATCCTGTAACTGGTAAAAATGGTATCTCTACTTTTAATGATGAAAGGCAGAGTGGTGACATATAGCCTTGTTTTAAGTGTTCAGGGATTGCATGCCATAGCCACGTAAGAAGCCCGGCTAATGCTGGTTTTGCTTAAGTGCTCAAAGCGGGTATTTATTGTGGCCATTTTTATTGAAGCAAAACGCTTGCATCAGTTTTCCATTAATAGTTTTGAGGCTCAAACCGTTTAAGCAAACACAAACCGCCCTGCCGATTTTGCTTTAGGGCACCTCTTAAAAACCCCTGATACCGCGTTACGCCAATTTCATAACCTCCTCATTTACATAAGTAAACTCC
>JBKJNG010000301.1:0-6371 GCA_046596065.1 Phnomibacter sp.
CAACAATTAGGTTTGAGATAGCTTATTGCCCCGCTATAGCACTACCATTCAATTTAAATTTTCTCACTTCAAAAAATTGCCATATGAAAAAAACACTTGCTCTTCAAAACAGATTGCTCGGCATTATTTCAATCTTATGCTTTATGCTGGTTTATGGATGCCAGAAAGAAAGTTCAATACATTCAAACCAGCAAGCAAGAACTGCGGAACCACTTGGAGTAAAGGCAGAAAACGAAAGTTCTGCGGTAGCAACTGATTGGTACAGGCTTCAGCTCCGGATTCTACTGGAACGAAATTCTGCCTTTAACGGTGTTTTTTTTGGGTATATTGGTATTGGCCTGTATGAAGCTGTAAGGCCTGGCATTAAAGGTTCTGTCAGTTTTGCTTCCAAATTATATCAAATGCCCGCTATGCCCGAAAAGGAAAAAAACAATGGATACTCCTGGCCGGTTAGTGCAAATGCTGCACTGGCAAGTATGGTCCGTTCCTTTTTTGGTGGGCTTACACCTGCAAACATGGCCAGTATTGATTCTTTGGAGGCTGCCTATAATGCAAAGCTTCAACCTGCCGAAGGATCAGAAGCTTTTAATCGTTCGCAGGCATTTGGCCGTAGTGTGGCTACCGCTATTCATGACTGGTTTTTGACGGATAACTGGAACGGATCAAACATCGGATACGTGCCACCCGTTTTTCCCGGTTCCTGGGTACCCACGCCACCGGCAAATGTACCCATACCTGTATTGCCTTATGTTTCAGGCTCCAGGCCATATATAGTGGAAAATCTTACTGCCATTGCGCCAAAATTCCCTTACTCCTATAGCGAAACACCCGGTTCCGATTTTTACAACACCGTAAATCAAGTGTACGATGTTTCCCAAACATTAACACCTGATCAAAAGGCGACCGCCCTTTATTGGGTTGACCAGGGTAACGGACTGGGATATACTCCGCCCGGTCATGATTTTTCTGTAATAACTTATGCCCTGGAACAAACAGGTGCAAACCTGGCTATGGCAGCTGAAACTTATGCAAAGGGTGGGATTGCTGAAAGGGATGCGACGATCGTTTGCTTCCGCTCTAAATATGACAACAACCTAATAAGGCCAATTACTTATATCCGCAAGCTAATTGATCCGAACTGGCTCTCTTTTATACCAACACCACCCCACCCGGAGTATCCCGCCGCCCATGCTTTTGTAACCGGTTCCGTGATGCAGGCTGCCACCAGAGTAATGGGGGAAAATGTAACTTTTACCGACCATTCATACGACTTCCGCGGCTTTATTCCTAAAACATTTACTTCGTTAAATATGGCCGGGGAAAGTGCCGGTATATCCCGTCTGTATGGTGGTATTCATTACCTGGTTTCTATAAACGAGGGATTAAGGATGGCAAAAATTATCGGGGACAGGGTAGGCGATATCAAGGTTAGGTAGAAGCTTTTCAAAATTCTTTACCCTCGGTCTTCATTGATTGATTATAAGCAAGGAAAGGGCTGCTTTTTAAAGCGGTCCTTTTTTCGTCCCTTTAGTGAAACGATTTCAAATCATAAGGCAGGTATTCATTAGCACCTATCAATGTATTGCCGGTTAGGTAAGTGTGACTTTTGATCTTATTGCTTCTATAGTTTAGTGAATTCCACCCGCCGGTTTTTTGCTTTACCACTTGCAGAATTATTATCACTAACAGGTTCCGTTGCGCCTTTACCATCTGTTGTTATTCTTGCGGCATCTATGGCATAATTACTCATCAAATAACGTTTTACAGCCGCTGCCCTTTTCCTGGAAAGTTCCATGTTATTCGCAGGTGTTCCGTCGTTATCTGTGTGGCCTGTGATTTTAATTTTTAGTGTTGCGTTTACTTTCATTGCATCGCCAAATTGGTTTACAATTGGGTACGATTCTTTTTTAATAATATCGCTGTTCACATCAAAAAGAATATCGCTGGTAACTGCTTTTCCTTCCTCCATTAATTGTTTTATTAACAGGCTTCTTACATCTGTTTCTGAAGCGGCAATCCGGATATTGCCAACAAGCACACCTAACTCAGAAGCAGGGATCATATACATATTCACGAGATAAAAATTATTACGCATTTCCGGTAAAAGCGCTCTTGGAAGATCGATCAATTTTGATTTGTCAAGATACAAACGCAGTCTTGTTTTATTAATGGCCATACTTACATGCAACACTTTGTTTGTATAATCAGGAAGTGGAAAATCATTTTTATTTCCAATGATATCTTTCAAACCATATTCTACCCGTCTTCCATCTTTCTCATTATAGCGATCGAGGTTTACGAAGAATTTTTCTTTGTACGCAATGTCTTCCCGCATAATGTCTTTTACGCTAGTTAAACCAAATTGAATAAAGGGCGTAACCAGTTCATCTTTTGTTTGTAAAAAAAGATCAAACTCAATCGTGCAATTTTCAGGAAGCGGTTTATCGAGCAATGGATTTACTACCGAGTTGTGAACAATATCGAACCACTTTCCTTCTATGCCATCAATGGTCACCACTTTTCCACTGCCGGTTGTGTTCCATTTAGCAGGAAAATCGGCCATCGCATCCTGCTTAAAATCATCATAGAAAATCAGATGGTTGCCGGGTTCAAAATCTGAAGAACCCTTGGTTTGTCCATCTTGTGCGGTAAGGTTTGAAAAGGCAAAAATGGCAAGGCAAAAACTTAGAATGATTTTCATAGCTAAAAATTTTAATGAAGATTTATTAATTAAGGTAATGCATGCGAAGCAGATCGTTTTTACTATAATGTGTAAACTGTGAAATCATGAATGAAAAGTTGCCAGCAACTGGTTGCCAGTTTCCCGTGCCTTGTGGCATCATATCCACCCTGCAATAAGCGGATCTTTTTAAAAGATGATGGCAGGAAGGTTTGTTTGGTAACATGCTTTAAATTCAAATCTAAAGTATAGAATACAGTAATTAGTAAAAGTATTTAGTAATTAGACCTCATCCCCGGTCCTTCTCCACCTCATCCGCCCTTCGGGCAACTTCTCCTAAAAGAGAAGGAAAAAAGATGAATGAATTTTTAGAAGGGTGCCTCTTTCCGAATTTGATTATGTTACTGCATTTATGTAAGTGCATCATTTTTTCCTTAATGAAAAAAGAAACAAAAAAAATCAAGGCTATCGAAGAAAAAGGCTAAAAATTTCATAGCCGGCCAAAAAGAAATGAACTCGCCGCAAGAATGATTTAGATCATAGGTCGTGCTGGCTCAAACAGCATTTCTTTTTAAAGACAGCCCAGTCTATGAAATTTTCTTAACGCGTTTTCTTCGAAGGCCGGGTTGGAGCGAAGGACTTCAATTGAGCCCTTGAATGTGCGCCTTGTCCATCGCCCTTCTCCGTGTGGACAGGGGTGCCTCTGTGAAACTTTGATTTAATTATTCAGAGCAGGTTAGAATTGCAGGAAGAAAAAACTTGTTTAACTACTTAATCTCAGGTGGTTGATCATAGCTGTAAAACGCTGACCATTGAACATTTGTATTCAAATGATTTAATGACTCTTGTTGATTAAAATTTCTCAGCACTAATGCACAGGGGCACTCCCTCTCCACCTGTGGAGAGGGAGCCGGAGTGTGAGGCCTCACACCACCAGTAATCCCGCTTTATACAAACCACTTACCGGTTTATTATCCCACAACAATTCAAAATTTTCCAGGCCGGCTGCATCGTAATTATCTTTTACTTCCTGCAACGTCCAGGTTTTGCTGTTATCAATTGAAAGTTGGGCAAGCATAGTTGCCAGCCATTTTCCCTGTTGATCATTCACTTTTATATCAAAAGTTTCGTGCCTTGTATAAAAAGTAAGCGAAGCCATTGTCCAGCTATTTCCCTTCTTGCTTTTAATGAAATAATCCACTACAGGCGGTTGACCCAAATACACAATTTTTGCAGTGGGTTTTATGGTTTGATATGCCTCTGCTTCCAATGATTTTTCAATATAATCTGGTGCAATGCTGGTCTTTGGCACTTTCAATCCATCGAACCATTTGTACAAGGGATCATCGAGACAAATACCATGCATATAATTGAGCAAAGATTTTTTTAATCCTTCACTAAAACTATCATGATCTGCACCTGTGGGGTCTTCATGCACTACATCGTTATTAGCGAAAGTTGGAACACCGTTGGTAATGGCTTTTACACCAAATTTTTCAGGCGCTAATCCAACGGGGCTATGCGCCGTCATGGCGAACTGGTGCCAGAACCCCGATTGTAAAATACCCGCTTTAAACATCTGCCGCACCATCTCTAACGAATCGATTGTTTCCTGTGCGGTTTGTGTTGGAAAACCGTACATCAGGTATGCATGCACCATTATTCCCGCTTCTGTAAAATGCTTGTTCACTGTTGCCACCTGTGATACCGTTATTCCTTTCTGAATAAGCAAAAGCAGGCGATCCGATGCCACTTCAAGGCCACCACTCACTGCAATGCACCCAGCGGCCTTTAAGAGCAGGCATAAGTCACGTGTAAAGCTTTTTTCGAAGCGGATATTCGTCCACCAGCTTACTACTAATTTTCTTTTTATAATCTCTAAACTCAATGCACGCATCAATGCAGGGGGTGCCGCTTCATCCACAAAATGAAAACCATTTTCGCCCGTTTGTGCAATCATGGTTTCCATGCGGTCGGCAAGCAATTGTGCGGCTATCGGTTCATATAATTTTATGTAATCAAGACTTATATCGCAGAAAGTGCATTTGCCCCAATAACAGCCATGCGCCATGGTTAGTTTATTCCATCTTCCATCGCTCCACATACGGTGCATAGGGTTCACTACTTCGATTGCAGAAATATATTTATTCAGTAAAAGATCACTGTAATCGGGTGTGCCTACTTCATGTTGTTTGTAATCGTGGCAGGCGCTGCTATTCTTATAATCCATTGCGCCATTCTCCATTAAAAAAGTTCTTTTTAATTGATTGGATGTTATTTCTCCATCAATGTATTTGATCAAATTTTCTACCGGTGCTTCTCCGTCATCCAGTGTAATAAAATCGAAAAATTCAAACACCCGTACATCGCTCATCGTTCGCAATTCTGTATTTGGAAATCCACCACCCATAGCGATTTTTATATTCGGATAATGTTGTTTTATCCATTGCGCACATCGGAAAGCACTATACACATTTCCCGGAAACGGCACCGACACCGCCACCAATTTCGGATCAACAACTTCAATTCTTTCCCCTAATATTTCAATCAAAATTTTATCGATAAAACTTAACGGTTGCTGCAACGCTACATACAATTCATCGAAGCTGTTGGCCGATCTCGCAAGACGTTCCGCGTAGCGGCTAAAACCAAAATGCGGGTCCACGCATTCCGTTACCAGATCACTTAGATCTTCGAGATACATCGTGGCCAAATGCTTGGCTTTATCCTGCACGCCCATGCTGCCGAAAGCCCAGGCCAGGTCATCGGTTTGTGCAAAGCGGCTTGCTTCGGGCAAAAATTGCCGTTTGCAGATAAGGTGTGCAAGGGTAGGGTTGTGGCCCTGCAGAAAGCCAATCACGGGATCGATGGTTGAGATATAATCGGCCTTCAGTGCAACTATACGTTTGGTGTTTTCCGATAATTCTTTTTCAGCATTAATGGTGTCAAACATCTTCTGCAATCCTTTTTTTGAAAACAGCGCCAGCGTTGTTTCAATACCAAGGTCTGCCTGGAAGCAGGAGATGTTTTTGGTATTCAAAAAGCCTTTCAGGTAGGCTGTAGCAGGGTAGGGCGTATTAAGCTGTGTAAACGGTGGCGTAATTAAAAAAACGGTTGTCTTCAAGCGGATTGTTTGTGGCGAAATTATCCCGTTTAAACCACTAAGCCGCAGAATGGTTCATGGTTGATGGTTTGATGGCTCGTGATAGGCTCCCGGTAGGATTGAACATGGACACATCGGCAACCGGTAACTGGTACCCGGTAACTAATTGGGCCGTTTGCATTTGTACCCGATTCGCCAGTTGTTCCGGAAAATAGCATTCAATCCTTTTTCCTTCTCTGAAGGAGAAGGTGGCCGAAGGCCGGATGAGGCTAAGTAGTGGCCGCCCACACACAAAGCCCGGCGCTGGCCAGCTACTATAGCTGCATCCGGCAGCCTTTGAGCAGTGGATATTTTTCAGCTAAAGATCAACAGTTGCATAGCCATGTTGGCTGGATATTTATTCAGCTACCCGGGAGTTTGCCCCCAACTGCCTAACTTCTTATTTCTCTAACTGTATTTGTTTGAAAATGGCAAACCTGTAGAAATGCAAATCATCCCGTAAATTTGAAATATGCAAGTAGAAGTCGACATACCATTTGGCCAGCTATTAAAAGTTGTTAAAAAATTGCCGGCAAGTCAATTAAGAAT
>JBKJNG010000545.1:0-2899 GCA_046596065.1 Phnomibacter sp.
TAAATCATTTTATATGTCATTCAACATGTAAATACATTATTCGATCTTTGTAATCACGTAATTGCCATGTCCGGCGCACAAAAAAAATTCCGGTGGCAAAATACCACCGGAATCGTGCTCAGTTTAGCTGGTAGCATCAATGCGCTATCACCAGTTTTTTCGTTTCTGTTTTGTCTGCCATCTCTATTCTTACATAATAAATGCCGGGAAGCAGTTGGCTGATATCACACGGGGTATTAGCTACAGGAACCCATTGTTTTATTTTTTTTCCATCAGCGGAAAATAGCGATACAGACCTGGCAGCACTGCCATTCGGCAGCATGAAATAGCGGCTGGCAGGATTGGGGGTTATCGTAAGATCATGGCTGGAAACACGCAGAACTTTTGCGATAGCGCTATAATAATACGCACCATCTTTATCAACAATCTTCAACCTGTAAAGACCTGTTTCAGCCAATGGAATGGCATCAATAGCATCATAGTTGTGATTGCCCGAACCCACCGCAGCAATGGTTTGCAGGTCTTCAAAAGCAATAGCGTTTTTACTTCTTTGCAAAATAAAATGGCGGGTGTTTTCTTCATTTACCGTAGACCATTGCACGCATACTTTGGACTGACAATCAGCTGCACTAAATTTCAATGTGCCAATGGCCAGTGCAATGCCTTCTAACTCATATGACCCTGCATCAGGGTTTGCATCCCTGCTAAAATTGCGTTCGTCGTTTGTGATCTTATCACCAACCACCACTTTATTATGCGCAGGACTGGTGGTGGTAATGGCGCAAGTGGGAATGCTATAATCATTGAGGGCAAGCGGCGATACTTCGGTATTTGTATTAACGATATCTGATGCCATTTTACTGCTCCATACACCGCCGATAGAACCAATAACATTGTTACCGAGTGAAGTAATATCATTCATCCCGCCGGATAAAGTTCCTATATCCGGGCTGTTGGTAGCCACGTTTAGATCTGCCAGTGAATTTTTTATCCGAATCGAGTATTTTATAGTGCTAAGACCTGCTGCACCTGAAGTAGCATTGCCGCCAGCTACATTGGATGCAGATGCGGTATCAGCAATAAAACTGCAATAATTTACTACGATACTACAACCGTAAAATGCCATGCCGCCACCAGTTGCTGCGGCAGCTCCCGACTGCAAAGTTGATTTACTGGTGACCCTGTTGCCGTAAAAGGTACAATTCACGATAGAGTCGTTCATGGCTTGCGTATAAACACCACCTCCATAAGCTTCTGTATAACCACCGTCGTTTAATGCAATGAGTAAATTATTTGCAATAGTGCTTTGCTGCATAAAAAAAATACTTTGGTTAGGGCAACTGCCCGTACCGGTTACAGATATTGCGCCGCCGTGTATGGTTAAGTAGCTGGTATTGGCTTGCACAGTATTGCTGCAATCGTGTATATAGCACTTGCTAATACCTACATTACTCATTTGAGCCGCATGTACAGCGCTGCCGCCATCGCCGCTTATAGTGTTGGTGATAGCAGCGTTCATAATCTCCAGCCCTTCTAATCCAAGTTGCAATAAGTTTTGCTGGGTGCCAGTAATGCTAAATACCTGGTAAGCATTATTGCCCGATATTTTAGTGCCTCCGGGGTTGCCAGTAAAGGCCATACTCTTAGTAAGAACCGGCAGGTTGCTGCTGAGTGTAATGGTACCGGGTACCGCAAATACAATTACGTGGCTTCCGGCCACCGCGTTGGCATCTAAAATGGCTTGTCGCAGACTTCCGGGGCCGGCATCGTTGGTATTAAGCACGTTAAACGTAGTAGCCTGACATACAGAAACAACCAGTAAAAGGCAAAGAGGTAAAAGTTTTTTCATGGAATAATTTGCTGAAAGATATAGGTATTAATATCAATCGAACCAGGCATTCGTGCCATCTGTTTTCTAATACAGTTTTGGAACTGGGATTTGACTGCGTGCGAATTCTTTCTCAAGTGTATTTTCCACTAACAAATCCATTAACCCGAAATTAACATATAAGTTTTCTTCCGATTTTTTTAGCATGCAGCGTGTTTGCCAGCGATAATTTTTTAAGCCAGACAGAAGCAGTTTGGCCATGAGCGATGCCAAACTTTTCCAGCAATTCTATTTTTAAATAGGGTAGTGTAAACAATAGTTGCAATAGTCGGTGACGGATATGGTTTTTGCTTCTTGAATGATTCGACATGAATCTTTTTCGATATCGAATCATTCGACATGCGTTTTATTTCAAGTTGAAAATGAACGCAATTTTCCACATGAACGTTTTTTGGTTTTTTAGGTATAAGTAATAGATTCGGTAAAATAGAACATTTGCCCTGGCTATTAAACATTAGTAGAATACTTAGTCGCCCCTAAAAAAGTATGCAACCCTTATCCATATTGAGTTATAAACATAAAATTTACAGCCTTCATGAGCCGGATGTAAAATGTTATTCGAAAGGAAAAGAACATAAGAAATTTGAATTTGGAAGTAAGGTTTCCATTATTGTTGATCAGGCTACCGGAATCATTATGGGTGCTATGAATTTTACTGAAACATTCACGATACTAAAACTTTAGCCGCTGTATTAGAGCCGTATGAACGCCTTAACGGCAAGCCCCCAAACGAAGTATTTGCAGACCGGGGATACAGGGGATTAACGAGTTATAAGCAATCAGTTATTCATGTTCCAAAACCAAAAAAATCATCACAAAAGCACAACGTAAAACGCATAGCAAACGGGTAGCCATGGAAAGGATTATCGGGCATCTTAAAAAAGATTATCGCTAATGCCGCAATTACCTCAAAGGAATTATGGGCGACAATATGAATGTGATATTAGCTGCCGCTGCCATGAACCTTAAACGAGTCATGACCCTCTGGCGTTCAGAGGCAAACAGATGGTG
>JBKJNG010000589.1:0-4431 GCA_046596065.1 Phnomibacter sp.
CCTTTAAAAACGAGTGGCACCGCCATTTTCGGGCTTGATAAAAAGTTGCCCGGTATGTTGTATGCATCCGTTGAACGCAATCCGCGTTTCCGCGGAACCGTAAAGAGTTTCGATGATTCCGCAACCCGCAAAGTGCCCGGCGTAAAAAATGTTTTCAAAGTGCAGATGTTTGTTTTTAGCACAATTCGCGAAGGCGTTGCTGTTATAGCTGATTCAACCTGGGCCGCCATCCAGGGTAAAAAAGCGTTGAAGGTTGAATGGGACGATACAGGATTTGAACATCTTGATTCAGATGAAATTTTTAAACGCCAGCAAGAAGCTCTCAAAACAAAAGAAGGTCTTTCTTTTAAAAAGATCGGCGACCCTGATAGCATTTTGAAACAAGCAGCTAAGAAGATCGATGTGGTTTACCAAACGCCGTACCAATCGCATAGTTGCATGGAACCGCTGAATTGCGTTGCACATTGGCAGGGCGATAAACTGGAAATTTGGGGCCCCATACAGGCACCGGATTGGGTGCAGGGAGATCTGAGTGCAAAGATGAATCTGCCCATAGAAAAAGTGGTTGTGAACATGACATTTCTCGGAGGCGGTTTCGGCAGAAAAGCATTTACCGATTATACGCATGAAGCGGCAGTTATCTCAAAAGAATTGAATGCTCCTGTGCAGGTGGTATGGACAAGGGAAGATGACATGAGCCAGGGCCCTTTCCGCCCCGGTATTTCTTACCGTTGTGAAGGTGCCGTGGCCAATGGTGAGGTCAGCGCTTTTAAAGTAAGAATGGCCGGGCAGAATATGGACGTATGGGGAGGTGGTAAAAAGGATGTGGCAAACTCAAGTGCATCAGAAGGATTCCTGGCGCCTTACTTCGAGGGCATCAAAAACATAAGTTTTGCTGATGTTCCTTTTGAAACCCCGATACCCATTATGTGGTGGCGCTCGGTGTATGCATCAACCAACGGGTTTGCCTTCGAAAGTTTTATGGACGAACTGGCTATTGAAGCAGGAAAAGATCCGCTTGATTTCAGAAGGCAATACCTGAAAGAAGATCGTTTGCAAAAGTTGATCGATAAAATAGAGGAAGTTTCGGGCTGGAAAAGCCGGAAGAAAAACGAAGGCTACGGTGTGGCCATCACGGAATGTTTTGCAAGCACGGTAGGCCATGTGGTTAAGCTGTCGAAAAATGCGGATGGAAAAGTGAGGATTGATAAGGTTTGGGCTGTAATGGATTGCGGCTGGTATGTAAACCCCGATACAATCAAAGCGCAGGTCGAAGGTTCTATTGTTATGGCGCTTGGTGCCGCCACCATACACGAAGTAACGTTTAAGGATGGCATACCCGTTGATAAGAATTTCTACTCCTACAATATGCCACGGATAAATGATATTCCGCCGATTGAAGTGTACATTATGGAAAATAGTTTTGATGCAGGTGGAGTGGGAGAGCCCGGCCTGCCAGCATTTGCTCCGGCGCTTACAAATGCGGTGTATGATCTAACAGGAAAAAGAATTAGAAAACTTCCTTTTAGTTTAGATGAAGTTTGATAATGGTTTTAAAAAAATAACTGAATTCATTGCACACTCTTTAATTAAGTAGCTACTCTAAATACAGATAAATACAAAAAAAACTTGCCATGACAAACAGGAGAAAATTTTTACATCAATCAGGCACTTTGGCCTTATCAGGATTAATGTTACCGGCGCTTAGCCGTGCTGATTTTTTTAGAAAGAAAGACAATGTGCCGATTGGCCTTCAATTGTACACACTCGGTAATTTAATGATAACCGACGCAAAAGGTACACTGCAGAAGCTCGCTGAAATAGGTTATAAGGAATTGGAGAGCGCAGGATCACAAAAAGGAAATTATTACGGGTACACGCCAAAAGAATTTGCTGCAATGGTTAAAGATGCAGGTATGACCTGGCGTTCTGCACATGTTGGCGGCGCCCCGTTTTCACCGGAACAATTTATGAAGATGGCCAAGAATGCGGAAGATTCTGCACGGATAAAAAAGATGATGGATGGATTTAAAGACAGGCCAAAAACGCTCAACCTTAAAGAGAACTTTCAGCAACTAGCCGATGATGCAGCTGCAGGTGGAATTGGCTATTTGGTTTGTTCCAGTATTCCTGTCAGCACAATGGATGAAATAAAAACTGCTGTTGATATTTTCAGTAAAACAGGTGAAGCTTGTAAAAAAAATGGTGTTCAATTCGCCTATCACAATCACCAATCAGAGTTCGATATGATAGAAGGCCATCGTCCTTTTGATTATATACTCGATAATACCGATAAAGAACTTGTAAAAATGGAACTGGATCTTGCGTGGGCAACCAAGGCAAAACAAGACCGCGTTGAACTGTTCAAATTACACCCCGGCCGTTACCCGCTTTGGCATGTGAAAGACCTTGATAAAGTGAACATGAATCCCGCAGAAGTTGGTTCAGGAGTTGTGGACTTTAAACGCATTTTTGACAATGCTGCATCTTCAGGAATGAAGTATTTTTTTGTAGAGCAGGACCAGGCACCACAGCCAATAGAAAACGTTACAAACAGCGCCAATTATTTAAAGAAGCTTTTAGGATAATAAATTTGATCAGCATATTTAACGGAAGGCTCTTTAATACAGCCTTCCGTTATTTTTTGCGTTCTATAACTATTTTATCCCCCGCCTGAATGGTTCAGCAGGGCGTGTGATCATCGTATTTGTGTTCGCACCGTAGGGAAAACCTGAATGCCTCACCAATGACGATTTTAAATTTTATCTGTGCTTAATTTGTAATCCGCACCGAAAAACAAAAGCCGCTATGACAGAATCACTAAAATCAATATTAAGCAAGAAATCTGCTTACAAAATCTCCGGGACGCTTTGGATGGAATGTGATGGCGAAAGGTTTTTTGGTCCGGGCCGTGTTGAATTGCTTCAAAAAATTGAAAAGACCGGTTCCATTAACCAATCTGCAAAAGAGATGAAGATGTCTTATAAAAAAGCCTGGGAAATGATTAGTGCATTAAATACGCAAGCACAAAAGCCACTTGTTATCACACAGTCCGGGGGAGAAAAAGGAGGTGGATCTGTGCTAACGGAAGAAGCAAAGCAACTGATAAAATACCACCAGGATTTACGTAAACGATTCCTGTCTTTCCTCGAAAAAGAAACCATCTCCTTAAATCCCTGATTCTTTTCCAGAATTATTTTTTTCATTGAATTAGAAAAGCGATTGCCTGTTTAAGCTAGCGTTATATATTTGAGAAAATAACGAAAGCCGATCGGTTATTTTTCAAACTTTCATGGAATAAAGGTGCTCTAACTGTTTTAAATTCCGTTGACCTGTGAAATTCAATTAACAAACTGCCTGAATTGAAACTTAAACTTTATATTCCTCTTATTGTGTTTTCTGAATTGCTGTTTTTAATTGCATCAGCCCAAACCGATTCATTAAAAACAGACAGTTCATTTTACAATCTTCCCGGCATCGTGGTATCTGCCACCCGCCGAAGAGAAAAAATACTGCAGGCACCCGTGAGTATCGAAAAAATCGAATTAAAAGATATTCGTCAGAGTGCGCAGCCTTCTTTCTTTGATGCCATAGAAAATATCAAAGGCATCCAAATGATAACACCGAGTCTCGGATTCAGGGTGATCAATGCAAGAGGGTTTACCAACACTACCAATGTGCGTTTTGTACAGATGGTAGATGGGATGGATATACAGGCACCGCATATTGGCGCACCCATGGCCAACACACTTGGCCCAAACGATCTTGACATTGAAAGTGTTGAAATAATACCGGGTTCTTCATCCGCCATTTACGGGATGAATGCCATTAACGGCACAGCAGATTTCATCACTAAAAATCCTTTTCTTTTTCAGGGATTAGAGGTGCAGCAAAAAACAGGTGTCAATCATTTAAACGATGCTAATCGTGATGCGGCAATTTTTTCTGAAACTACCATAAGATGGGCAAAAGCATACTATAACAGGTTCGCTTTCAAAATAAATGCCGCATACACCGCCGGCGTCGACTGGTATGCAAGTAACCGGCTGGATCTTAACCCCAATGCAAATATCTCAACAGGATTAACGGGCGATCACAACCCCGGAAAAGATATCGTAAATCAATATGGCGACGAATCGCCTAACCGAAAAACACTAACGCTAAATGGAAAACAATATGTAGTAAGCCGTACCGGTTATGCTGAAAAAGATATGGCCAGTTATGACCTGCAAAATATTAAAGCAGATGCTGCACTTATTTACAGGGTTAAAAACAAAACTGACATCTCCTATACTTTCCGAATTGCGCACACGAATACCATCTACCAGCGCACCAACCGTTTCAGACTTAATGATTATATCACACAACAGCATGGCATTTCGGTAAAAAGTAGCAGTATTCAGTTTAAAGCGTATATCAATTCAGAGAACA
>JBKJNG010000097.1:0-4018 GCA_046596065.1 Phnomibacter sp.
ATGAAGGTCTTCTACCCGTTTTTTCAATTCAAAGAAGTCGGTTTTATGTTCTATGCCATTAACATCAAGGCGGGTGCGCATAACCTGTTTAACCGTAATGTTTCCAAATTTAATAATGCCTTTCAGAATATTTTTTTCTTCCTCGGTGGCTTCTGATTCGGTGGTTAGGTCAATGGCGTGGTTTAATTCTTCGAGGCTTGCTGCCATTGATTTTTGGCCAAGTGCTTTCTCAATATTATCAGAAAAATTAACCAGTCGGGAGGCCAGTCCTTTAAATAACAAGTACAAACCTTCAACCAGCCAGCCAACATCTTTTGCAAAACGGATATTGTTTTGAGAGGCAAATGTTTTGGGAAGGATTTCAACAAAAATTAAAATTATTGCGCATATTACCACCAGTTTAAGCCCAAAAGCTAACCAGTGATTATCAACGGGAAACCATTGTGCAACCAAAAAACTACTAATGAGGACAATGCTGATATTGGCGAAATAATTGGCAATGGTAAGGGCTGCAAGTAATGTTTTGGGTTGCTCGAGCAAAGTAATAATCCGCTTGTAGGGTGGTTGTTGCTTGGTTTTAAGGTAATTGATATCCTTAAAATTGAGCGAAAAAAAAGCGATTTGAGCACCGGAAACACAAAACGAAACAAATAACAATACCAGCAGTAAAACAACCAAAATGGTTGTCATTTCTGTAGTAATGGCCAGTAGCGGCCCGGAATAAGCAAGATGTTGTACTAAGAACGAATGATGATCCAATGTTTGAATGATAAGTGAAACAATGCGCTTTTCTTAAGCAATATACTGGGCAAAGAAAATCAACCGCCGCTTAGCATGCATTTTTAATTTTAAAAATGGGTTGGGTTAGTAAGGTAAGGTATCAGATTCATCGCTGACAGGTGGAATATCGCTTGCTGAAAAGCCTTCCAAACCTTCATGATGATGGTTGCCTGGATTTATATAACCAGCCTCATTTCTTTTTTCCAGCATAATCAGGTTTTCACCTATAATTTCTGTTGAAAATTTTTTATTGCCGTCTTTATCTTCCCAGCTGCGGGTTTTTAACCTGCCTTCAATATAAACGAGGCTTCCTTTATGCAGATATTTTTGGGACAGGTCTGCAAGGCCGCGCCATAGTACCACGGTATGCCACTCTGTTTGGCTGATCAGCTTACCAGTTTTATCCTTAAATGTTTCAGTAGTTGCTAGTGGAAATTTTGCTATCCCGATATTTCCTTCCAAATATTGAACATCCGGATCCTTGCCTAAATTTCCAATTAATGTTACACGGTTAATGCCTCTCATAATTTCGGAAGTTTTGCTTCGCAGAAAATTGCTTTCTAAAAATAGATTTTTTTATGAAAGAAGCCTAGCGATAGTTGAACTTTTAAAAAAGTAAGGCAGGGGCGTTGGTGGCGGATAGAAAGGCATTGATGATTCGGGGAAAAGCAAGTTTGTCCATCTCTTCTAGGGAAACCCATGCATACCCGGCTGGCGCTTCTACCAGTTTCGCAGCCTTTATTTCAAAAAAGCGTGCAAAAATGGTTTGGTGAGTTAGTTGCTGGGTATAAATAGGTGATTGCATAAACTGCGATAAATTAGCGCCTTTAAATTCCTCTAGTGCTTCCATAGTCTCGCTGCTATTCCATTCAAGTGCAGCTTCATTTTCCACAAGGAAAAATTCGTGTAGGTTTTGCCATATATCTTTTGAATGCCTTTGGCGTATCAATATTTTGTTACCTGTCTTTATTACAAAATATAAAAACCAGCGTTTCTTTTTCACCAATTTTTTTAACCGTACCGGTAAATCTTTTACAGTCTTTGCTTTAAAAGCAACACAATGTTTTTGTAAGGGACATGCTTCACATAAGGGTGCCGCAGGTGTACAAATAGAAGCGCCAAAATCCATAATTGCCTGGTTATAGTTGGATGCATGTTCAGGAATTATCAATTGTTGGGCCAGGCCGGCAAAATCTTTTTTGCCTTCGGTTGTATCAAATGGGGTATAGATCCCAAAGTAACGGGCAAGTACCCTTATAACATTTCCGTCCACAACGGCATAAGGAAGGCTGAACGCAAAAGATGCAATTGCCGCAGCTGTATATGGCCCAACGCCCTTGATGGCTAATATTAATTTGTAATCATCGGGGAAAATTCCATCGTACAAACCCATTATTTGCCTGGCGCCGGCGAGCAGGTTCCGGCAACGGCTGTAATATCCCAAGCCTTCCCAAAGCTTAAAAACATCAGAATCTGTTGCGCCGGCAAGCAATGCCACAGTGGGGTAAGTTTTTATGAACTTGAGATAATATGGAAGCCCCTGTGCTACACGGGTTTGTTGCAAAATAATTTCACTTAACCAAATCTTATATGGGTCTTTTTCTCCCTTCCATGGCATTTCACGACTATTAACACTATGATGCCAGTTAAGTAGCTCATTGGCGAAAAACGATTTTGTGTCCTTCGATTTCTTCATATTTTAACCCAAGCACGATTTTTTTACTAAATATTTATTAAGTAATTGATTATAATTATTCTACAAATTGAATGCTGTTGTTTTGAGGACTGAAAAGCATCGTTTATATTTGAGATACATATAGTTAAGTCATCAATAGATATAAATTATTACACTTTCGCCTAATAACCTCCATCCTCTAAAAATTCATACAATGAGAAAATCTGATTTAATTCACCAGATTGCTGAAAAAACAGGCATTCCTAAAGTAGATGTTTTGGTCACACTCGAAACAATGTTCAAAGAAGTGAAGGAAAGTCTTTCACGTGGCGAAAATATCTATATACGTGGTTTCGGTAGTTTTATTACAAAAAAAAGAGCTGCAAAAATTGGCCGTAACATTAAAAGAAATATTGCAGTTGAAATTCCTGAACATTTTATTCCTGCATTTAAACCGGCAAAAGAATTTGTTAGTGAAGTGAAAATTGGAAACGCTGAATCTGTTTCGGTGAAATCCTGATAGTTTAAAGGTTATTTCTCTTTTATGCCTGAACCACTTGGTTGCTGCTCCTTAACTTCGCCATCTTTTTAAAATTGGCATGAACAAGCAGCAGCTTATATTGATTTTAGCAGCCCTGGCTACAATTGCAGGGCTTTATTTTTTTGGTCCCACTGTAGCAACTGATAAAAAGCCCGCTGCGATAGCAGGTGCTGATAGTTCTCATGGACATGGGTTTGATATTGATGAATATGAGCAAGCGGCTTTGGGACGCCTTTCACAGGAAAGGCAGCGTTACATTGCTGGCCTCGAAGAAAGCGTTAAGCGGGGTGATGTAAAAGAGCAGGCAATACATGTAAATCACCAGTTAGCCCGTTTTTGGAAAGACACTGTTCCTAACCCATTGCTGCATTTTAATTTTACAGCCAAAGCAGCTGAGTTGGATAATAACGAAAAAAGCCTCACTTTTGCCGCCCATTCAATTTTAGGGTATCTTCCTTATGCTCAAAACCAGGATGAACAAACTTGGTTAGCAGCGCAGGGAAAGACATTATTTGAAAAAGCATTGATATTGAATCCGGCCAACGATTCAAGTATTGTAGGTGCAGGCGGTTGTGTTATGTATGGTGCAGATGCGGGTAAAGATGGCATGATGGCCGGGATATTGAAAGTGCGGGAAGTGGCGCAGAGAGACAGCACCAACCTTTTTGCTCAATACATCCTTGGTATAGGTGGCATGGTAAGCAAGCAGTATGATAAAGCCGCAGTACGGTTTGAAAAGGTAGTAAAGGGGCAGCCAAACAACCTTGAAGCTTTGTTTAAACTGGCTGAAGCGAATGAGTTGATGGGTGATAAAGCCAAAGCAATAAGCTGGTACCAGGTAATTTATGGTAAAGTAGCTGAGCCCGAAATGAAGACCGCTCTTGAAAAGCGAATTGAAGAATTAAAAAAGTAAGCATTTTTGAAACATTTGCTTTAAGATCTTAAGATATTAGAAACCTGATTTATTAATAATTGTAAAAAGAACCGAGTATGCCTTGTGGTAAAAAAAGAAAGCGTCATAA
>JBKJNG010000265.1:0-4834 GCA_046596065.1 Phnomibacter sp.
AAGATCAAACGACATGCTAGCAAGCAACAACAATATTTTTATCTCCGTTGATGATAAAATATTTGTCAATTGGTCAAATCTATGGAATGACTATCGGGGTTCTGATATGGATAGAGATTATATTCTAGCAGAGGATGGAAACATGGTGTTACGAAAAATGTTTCTACCCTATTTTTTACCCTAGAATGAAGTGCAAAATATCTCTCTTGTATCTAATCTCAAGCCTTATAAATTATTTATTTCCTATTCGTCAAGAAATTCTGATTTCATGCGTCGATTTGTCACTCACTTGGAACCGTTGAAGAGAAATGGCACAATAGAACTTTGGTACGACAGAATGATTGAACCTGGTACAAAATGGGATGATACTATCAAACAAGAAATGAGAACATCGGATTTGATAATATTCTTATTAAGTCCAGACTTTATTGCAACTAATTACATTTTTGCGTTTGAAATTCCGCAGGCAATTAACCAAATGGAAAGTAATAATTCCAAATTGTTCTTTATCGAACTTCAGTCATGCAGCTGGCATAGGACAGTTCTATCAAGGTTTCAACAATCAACAGATCCGGCGTTAGGTAACAAGGGAGTAATTGTAATTGAAGATGCAATGAACGATCTCCAATGGAGAAAAGTTGTCGATGAATTGGAAAATAAGATCAAGAGGAAATAATCTTTTTTCATTGAAGCAAAATAAAATAGTTTTATTGTCGGTCGGTGTCATGCTCCAACGCATGTCCCCCGACATGTGCCAGCCGATTACTTATCTAACCGAAAAAACAACATTTGATTTAGCCGATTTACCGGATGAAAAAGATTGAAGTATAGTTTCTAAAAGCAGCGCAATAAGTTTTAATTTATACAACGTGCCTGTTATAATTATTAATTCAAAAACAGGTTGCTCCCCGGCTACAGTTCGGGGCAGGCTCTCCGGAGCATTCCTGCAAAACTATTCGATGGCAGCGATGGAGTATCCTTTAATTAAACCCGATGTTTTTTCCTGCTGCATGGCCACAACAAAATAATCCTCTTTATTTTTTTCAACAAGTTTAAATAACAGTGTTGCTGTGTTGTTTTTCACAATATTAAATTGCCTTACGATGTTAACATGTTTTAATTCACGCCCACCATTCTCCCCTGCTTTCACATTGGTAATTGCCGCTTTTTCTACAAGGGCGATCACATAATCAATTCCATTATTTTTTTGGACATCATCATAATTAACCACCACGTTATTATCGCTACCAATTTTTGCATGTAAGGTCGTCCCTGTGTTTGGTTGATTAAAGGATGACAGCGCTTTCTGCATTTTTGTTTTATCAGAACCAACAAATTCAACAGAGCCGTTTACAACGGCCTGCGGTGTATATGCTCCGTCCAAACCAAAATGGTTTACGTAGGACTGCTGGCGTTGGGTATTGGCCGCACTGCTGAATCTGTCTTTCCATCCCAGCCTGTCCCAGTAATCAACATGATACTCCAGTACCAGTACCATTTTATTGGCATATTCCGATGCGATCTCTTGAAGCAACTTCTCTGCAGGCGGGCAACTCGAACAACCTTCGGAGGTAAACAGTTCAACAACAGCAAAACCATTTACGGGCTGCGGATTACTGCCGCCCTTTTTGGGACCGCAACACAGGATGAGTAAAAATAAAAAGCTATAGAGAATTTTCATTGCTATAAATCTAAACCGCAATTTAAAAAAAGTGCTTTACATTTTATGTCAGCTATCATGCAATTAAAGCGCTTGTAAAACTTTAACAACGTGCATTCAACAGGTTGACATCAGGGTAATTTCATCTGGTGAAGGAATAACAATCGTCCCAAAGCAGGGAAACATCTTCGCTGTATCCTCACTGCAACTGAATACAGCCCCACCCCATTGGCATGTTTCCCGACATGTGCCAGCCTGTTACTTATCTAACCGACAAAACAACGATTGAATTAACCATTTACTTGCTGAAAAAGATCGAAGTCTAAAGGATAAGCAATAAATTTTAGTTTACACAAAGGGCTAATTATTTTTTTAATTCAAAACAGTCGGCTCCTCCGGAGCCTACTAGTAGTTTTGTTTTTACTCCTCCCCCGCCAACGTTTCCGCGGCTTTCGCTTCTTTTAGCATCAGGTTATAATGCATTTGGTTCCGGCAATGATTCATTTTTTAAGATAGCTGCCTGGTCATATATCTGCACACTAAAAACATTGCTGATTGTTTTCGCTGACTGATATTTGAAACGCTTACATTGTTGCGTTTGCAAGAATTGAGCCCCAGCAAACTGGTCCATTTTTTTAATACGATTGTTCAACGATTTACTTATGAAAAGACGTGCGTTTTTACATGTTACGGTTGGTGCTACCATTATTACTCCTTTGCTTGCCGGGGCTGCAGGCGAAGATAATTTGCCTATTGATCCGCCACCCGGTTTGATACCACTGCCTGTTGGTGAAGCAGGAAAATGGTTTATGAACGAACCCACCCGCATTGGATGGTTTACCTTACGTTACAGCGATGCACAAAAATCCGCGGCCGAATTTGTGCAACAGGTTGCTGACGCAAAAATGAACCTGCTTTGCCTGACAGTGGGCGGCAGTTTCGCCTTTTATCCCTCCGCCATTCCGTATCACGAATGGGCGCCCGGCATTTCAGCATCCAACGATTTTTTTGGTAAGATAGCGGGCGAAGCAAAGGCAGGAAATATTCGCATCGGTGCAAGATTTGACTATAGCAAACAATCTGCCAATGCGGTAAAGGTGCATCCCGAATGGTTTTTTACACTGGCCGATGGCACGCACCCGGTAGATGCATCGGGAAGAACGCCACCCTGCATCAATGGTGATTTCTTTCGCAGGCAGGCGGTTTTGATAATGGAAGAAGTGATCAGCCGCTACCAGCCTGCATTAGTGTACCTGAATAATTTTGGGAATAATCTCGGTGGTCAAAACCTGCCCGATCCCTGCCAATGTGAAAATTGTAAAAGAAACTTTCTTGAAAAAACAGGCAAACCGCTTCCTCAAAAAATGACAGATGAAGTGCGGGTATTTTTAAAGCATTCCACTTACGAAACCGGCCGTCTGTTTTTTGACGCGGTACAAAAATTATCGCCGGGCACTATCCTGATCAATGCTGATACAACGCCTACGCATGGCTGGCATAGTGAAACGCGGATGGTGATTGCGCCTTCCCGTGTTTGGCTTTACATCACCAGCGAGGCCGTCAGCCGTCAGCGCACATCCTACCCCGGGTCGGTAACCTGTAACAATGTAACCAGTTATTCCTCCAACGCATCGCGGCTGGTGCTGATGCCTGCGCAGGAAACAAGGTTGCGGCTATTCCAGGCAATGGCACATGGTTCGCCTCCCACTTATGTAGCAACCGGCACCATGCAACAGGATGACCAGCGGGACCTGGAAGCAGCAAGGCAGGTATTTCTCTGGCATGCCCGCAACCAGGATCTTTTTGGAGGCACTGTTAATCCTGCCAGGTTGTTGATAATTGCCCAGCCCGAATCTGCACCGAGAGGACGAAACCTGGTCACGCAACAATCGCTCAGGGGCATCTACCGCATACTGGCCGAAAATCATATCCCCGCAGTGGTTTCAGAAACTGTGGATACGATTTACAAACAGCCGGGGCGTTTCGATTTGGTGATAGTGGCTCCCGGCGCAATGCACAGTGGGCTGGAAGATTTTGTAAAACAGGGCGGACGGGCTTTATACATCGGTGAAGCACCAAGCTTTGCCATACCCGCTCCCGTTCAGCAACATGACCTTACAAGGGTGGCTTACATTGAAGTTCGTGACACAGATAAATTCCCTTCAATGAAAGGACTGAAATATTTGCTGGCTTCCGCTATGTGTCCCTATAATGTGATCGATATTTTTAGCAGCGCAGAAGTAGAGAGCATGCGTTTTACCGAATACCCGGAAGAACCAAATGCAGGCCTCAGTTTTGTGCCGCCAATGATTGAAAACCCTGCCGAGGTTTCTCAAAGTGATCTTACACATACAAATATCCCTGCGTTGCTGATACGGGAACATGGTGCAGGCCAAATTGCATACCTGCCATGGGATTTAGGAGCTCTTTATGACCGCTTAGCAATACCGTCGCACTCAGCACTGCTCACCGACCTTTACAGCCAGCTATTGCCCGCAAAACGACAATTGGAAACCGATGCACACAGTTCGGTGGAAATCGTACTTGCATACCAGGAGAAAACGGGCAGGCATTTTTTACACCTGATCAATCTTTCCGGCCAAACACAAAATAATTATATGGATGCCATTCCTATGGGGCGGATACATTTTTCTATCGTGGGGAATTTTAAAACGGCAAAAGCAAGAGATTTAAATACGTCATTGCAACTGTCGCATATCAATGGACGTACTGCATTTGTGTTGTCATCATTGAAAGAATACGAGGTAATAGTATTGGAATAGTTTGACTGTCGGCAAATGCACGATGGTTTTTTGACCAGTATTATTTTAGAACGGTTCAAGTTCTGGTGCATCTCGCCGGTATGGACGACTGTTACTTAACTAGCAACAGAACAACCAGCAAACATATTTATATTTTCCCGTAATTATCAGAAGGATTTACATGCATACACCGCCTTGACGCCTGACTATTATTGACTGTATTGTATACTACAATGCTAAAGCTGTAGTGTAAATAATCGGGACATAACCAACCATAAGTTTTGTTTGTACTTTGATGGTATTGTTATTTATAATTACTAAATGAATGATATGTTCTTTATCATCGTCGTTGGCGCTAACAATCACGGTGTATAGATCTTTGTTAATGTATAAATATTTATCATCGTTCAGG
>JBKJNG010000198.1:0-2532 GCA_046596065.1 Phnomibacter sp.
TGTATATTGGGGCTAAAAAAAATAGCGGTAACATTATAAAGAAGCAATGACGTGACAAAAGCAGAAACATACTTTAATGATTTGACAAAGGAAATTCCTGGTGTAACTGCAGGAAAAATGTTTGGCGCCCTTTGCATGAAAACACCTAATGGAAAATCGGCTGCCATGTTTTGGAAAGACAATCTGATTGTAAAACTGCAGGGCGAAACATTAAAAGAAGCAATGAGTTTAGACGGGACAAAAATTTTTGAACCCATGGAGGGAAGACCAATGAATGGTTGGGTTCAAATTCCGTTTGATTACAAAGACGAATGGAAAAAATTCGTTCTGATATCTGCCGAAGCAGTAAAGTTATTACCGAAAAAAATAGCAAGGAAAAAATAAGGCACTTTCAAAATTTTAAGCTGTTGATTTTTGGGGTTAACCATTAATTAAAGTGCGAACAATACGTATTGCAATCAATGGCTTATAAAGATTTCAAAAAAATGTTTTAATATGGTTGCAAAAACCAAGTTCGCGGAATTGAGCTCACTATACAATTTAAAAGTACGGGAACAAGTTCGATGATTATTACTGCGTTCTGTATCTTGTGATCCACAAACGACCCGTACAATACGAATGTTATGCACAATGAAAAGACAGCTTTGTTTATCCTCTAACGTAGTATGAATTTTTACAGGGCGAACAATGACTTAAGTGATTTTAATCTTTCATTTATTGCGACAGAGATTACAGCGAAACGACTGTCCGGATTACTAAACAGCATTTGTAACAAAGCAATGAACATCGGTAATTTACTTCAGCGGAGCGAGTGACATAAGCGAAGTGTCCTCTCCGGAATGCTAATAAATATTTGTAAGCAAGTTTAGGCAGCAGATCGCAGGTGATCAGTGCAATAGATAAGAGCGAATGGCCAATCTAAACTGCTTCAAAAAGCATCACCGATTTGTTGCTTGACGGCACCTTGACAGGACCTGTATAACAACAATCCTTTTGCCTGCATAAGTAACACCTGAGTGTACATAACAATGGGGATGAAAAAAATGGTGGCGGACGAATAAGTGCTGAGCATTTTTGATATTTTTATCTTTAAATCAAGGGCTGAACATTGGAGCGATAAATTCGACCACTATGCCACCCCTCGCCGTTAGGGGAAACTCTTTTGGTCCACAGCGACTTAAAACTGACAGACAGGAAACAAAAATTCTCGTATAGTTGCCTTTGTAAAAACAGATCTTAATAACCTTTATTTTAATAAATAATAAATCTTAAAAAAAATATGGAACCACCCCAAAATACTGAAGTCTTTGAATTTCCAACATCAACCATGTGGTTTGATGAAAACGGCATTCTCTGCTCCATTGCCAAAAAAGCGCCGCAACAAACGGTTGAAGAAGTAAAAAAGACGATCGATGAATTCAAAACAATAACAGGCGGTAAAAAAGTTTGCCTGCTTTCTGACAGCACGGATTCAAGCCCTATTAAAAAAGAATTACGTGACTATATTGCCAATATAATGCCGGAGATAGTAATAGCAATTGCCATCATTTCCCGGTCTGCAGTGGGGAAAATGGTTGCAAATTTATTCTTCAGCATAAAAAAGCAACCGTACCCCGTAAAAATGTTTACGGACGAAACTGAAGCGAAAGAATGGTTAAAGCAATATTTATAAAATCAAATTTGTTATGCCAAAATTTTCTTCTTTAAAATGGTATAAAGATATTTCTATCGCAAAGAAGTTATATTCTGTGGTAGGTATTATGGCTGTTCTCATTGTGTTTGAACTCGGCACGCTTTACTTTGCTGTTAATACACTTTCGTCAGTAAGGGCTTTTGTTGGTGCTGAAGGATTATGGTCAAAATCACAAAAGGATGCTATTTATAGTTTGCGAAAATATTATAAAAATCATAGGGCGGAAGATGTGCAGGCATTTTACAATTTTATGAAAGTGCCCTTGGGACATCATAAAACTTTGTTGGAATTATTGAAGAAAAATCCTGATTTACCCATTGCCCGACAAGGTTTGATAGAAGGTGGCAACCATCCTGAAGATATTGATGGAATGATTAAATTGTTTCGAAGATTTGATGACATCTCCTATATCCGTAAGTCATTAAATATCTGGTCAGAAGCAGATTCGGTTATTGCAGGGTTGATACCGATTGCGGAAAAAATGCATTTAGAAATAAATTCATCTGCTCCGTCTCAAAATAAATTAAATGAGATCGTGGATGAATTAGACCCCATTAATCAAAAACTCACTGTGCTCGAAAATGAATTTTCTTACACACTGGGAGAAGGTGCAAGATGGCTGGAAAATACTATTTTGAAATTATTACTTGCCATTGCATTAACCGTTGAGTTCAGTGGACTGATACTAACTTATTTTGTTGTTAGAGGAATTTCAAAAGGGTTAAAAGAAATTATGAGCGCTTCAAAAAGTGTTGCCAAAAGAGATTTTACTGTAAAAGCACAGGTATTTTCTAATGATGAGATTGGTGTACTGGCAACTTCATTTAATGATATGACTG
>JBKJNG010000638.1:0-6586 GCA_046596065.1 Phnomibacter sp.
TTTGGCACACAATTCAAAACTCATGGCATCCGAATCCACTGCGTGGAAGCTACCATCAAATACACGAACTTTCATGTTTACAACCGGGTAAGCGGCCAAAACACCTGTACCCATACTCGTTTCAAAACCTTTCTGGATGGCTGGGAAAAATTCGCGGGGAACTGAACCACCTACGATATTATTTACAAACTGGAAATGCTTGTCGGGATTTTCGGTCTGCCATTCAGCATCCACAGGACCCAAATCAAACTGGATATCGGCGAATTTACCGCGTCCACCGGTTTGCTTCTTCAGCGTTTCGCGGTGCGTTACCAAAGCGGAGAAAGCTTCCTTATAAGCCACCATCGGTGCTCCCTGGTTAACTTCCACTTTAAATTCACGACGCATACGGTCGATGATGATCTCAAGATGTAGCTCACCCATTCCACGAAGGATAGTCTGCCCTGTTTCTTCATCGGTATTTACGCGAAGCGTAGGATCTTCTTCTACCAGTTTACCAATGGCCATACCCATCCTGTCAACGTCTACCTGTGTTTTAGGCTCTACCGCAATGGCAATTACCGGTTCAGGTATAAACATGTTTTCCAGGGCAATCGGATGGTTCTCATCACAAAGGGTATCACCTGTTTTTATCTCTTTAAAACCAACAGCTGCAGCAATATCACCGGCTTCGATAAAATCGATCGGGTTTTGCTTGTTGGCAAACATTTTCATAATACGGCTGATACGCTCTTTTTTACCACTTCTTACATTCAGCACGTAAGAACCAGCATCCAAATGACCGCTATAGCACCGGAAGAATGCGAGACGACCTACGAACGGATCGGTCATGATTTTGAATGCAAGGGCTGCAAATGGTTCTTTTGCACTTGGTTTCCGGCTGATTTCAAGGCCGGTATCGGGGTTAATGCCAATCGTATCAGGAATATCCAACGGCGATGGCAGGTAACGGCAAACCGCATCCAGCGCCGTTTGTACGCCTTTATTTTTAAAAGAAGAACCGCACAACATTGGTACGATGCTCAGGTCGAGCGTTGCTTTACGAACTGCTTCATGAATTTCATCTTCGGTGATCGTATCCGGATTCTCGAAGAATTTTTCCATCAGCGCATCATCGTATTCAGCCACGGCTTCCACCAGCTGTGCACGCCATAGTTCAGCCTCTTCCTGCATATCTTCAGGAATCGGAATTTCCTTATAGGTCATGCCTTCCGTAGCCACATCCCAGATAACTCCTTTCATGGTAATAAGATCTACCACACCGGCAAAATCATCTTCGGCACCAATTGGTAACTGAAGCGGAACGGCTTTGCTACCCAGCATTTCACGCACCTGGTTAACTACCATCAGGAAGTCGGCACCGCTGCGATCCATTTTGTTTACAAAACCAATACGGGGAACACCGTAACGGTTAGCCTGGCGCCATACCGTTTCACTTTGAGGTTCAACACCGTCAACTGCACTAAAAAGTGCGATAAGGCCATCGAGCACCCGTAGCGAGCGTTCTACTTCCACGGTAAAATTCACGTGACCCGGGGTATCGATGATATTGAAATAGTATTTTTTTGTATCTGCATTGGCCGTGCCTTTATCCGTAGGAAACTGCCACTGGCAGCTTACCGCAGCGGAAGTAATAGTGATACCGCGTTCTTTTTCCTGCTCCATCCAGTCGGTGGTGGCAGCGCCTTCGTGTACTTCACCAATACGGTGAATCATGCCTGTGTAGCGTAAGATACGCTCTGTAGTGGTGGTTTTGCCGGCATCGATGTGTGCGGCAATACCAAAGTTTCTTTGCAATTTAAGATCGGCCATAAATCAATTTGATTATTTGATAATTCGAAAGTCGGGTGACGTAAACACATTACATCCCAAATTTTCAGGGCGCAAAAGTAGTGGGATTGGGTTATAAATCGGGCGCCATTGGCAAGAATTTATGGAACTATCATACTTATAACCGGCTTCCCCCCTTATCTCAGGCAATTTGAGTTTGAAAGAAACAGGGTACTAAGTATTATTTAAAAAGCAAGTTCAGGGTTTATACAACCTTATAGTGCACGGTAGCAGCGCCTCCTGCGGAACTTTGAAAACTTGCATTTTAAGATTCCCTTCTTTTTATTGGACGTCGGGAAATTATGATCAGATTACGCTATATTGTACTGAGACTCCAGGAAGAAAATTTATTACAGCCCAAATTACTACCAGCTTTAATACCAATTGGAGACTTTGCCTGCAACAATCATCTTGTATTGACTGAATTACTTTTTAATAAAATGAAACGGAATATTTTTTTTCTGATTGCTGCTTCAGCGGTGGTGATAGCCCTCCTTATGGCTGGCTTTGTTTTTCTGCCTGCATTTAAAATAACAGCTAATAAAGAAAACACTGTCAATGGTACCGGCCAGTCTATTGCCGTACTGCCGTTTGTAAACATGAGTAATGAGCGAAACCAGGATTATTTTAGTGATGGCCTGGCCGAGGGTATACTAAATTCTATTGCACGTTTAAAGGGATTGAAAGTGTGCGCCCGAACATCCTCGTTTAAATTCCGTGGAAAGGATGTAGATATACGGGAAGCTGGAAAGAAACTGGATGTGAACACTATTCTGGAAGGCAGTGTGCAGCAACACGAAAATAAAGTTCGGGTCACCGTTCAATTGATCAATGTGGCAGACGGGTTTCATTTTTGGTCGGAACAATACGATGAAAATATCGACGATGTATTTGCTATTCAGAATAAAATAGCAGAAGCCATTGCAGGTAAATTGGCGATCACTTTTAAGCCTGGCAATTTGCCTGCCGTTACAAACACGACCATCAATAAAAACGCATACGATCTATACCTGAAGGGTCGCTCGGCGTGGAATCTTGGTACGCCTGCTGAAATAAAAAAAGCGATCGGATATTTTGAAGATGCCATTGCAATCGATCCACTTTTTGCAAGAGCATATTCGGGAGTTGCAGATTGCTACAACACGTTAGGTTACGGAAGCCTGCTTGCACCTGGCGATGCTTTTCCTAAAGCAAAGAAAGCGGTAATAAAGGCATTGGCACTTGATTCAACCCTGGCTGAACCACATGCGTCACTTGGATTTTATAACTTTTATTACGAGTGGGATTGGGCCGCTGCAGAAGAAGAATTCAGACGTGCTATTGCCCTGAACGAAAATTATGAACTTGGCTATAAATGGTATGGATACTACCTCACTGCCATGAAGCGATACGATGAAGCCAACATAGTTTTAAATAAAGCAATAGAACTCGACCCGCTTTCAGTTCCCATCAACACGGATATCGGCTTCTCACTTTATTATAAAGGTGATTACGATGAAGCAATTAAAAAGCTAAAACTTGCTGTGCAAATGAACCCGAAATATGCGCTCGCCCATTTATGGCTTGGGCGCTCTTACCAGGCAAAAAAGTTGTATGCCGAAGCGATTTCGGAATACAATACTGCGTTAGTTATAACACCGGGCTGGCCGGTGGGTTATGCGCAGGTTGGCAATGCATACGGCGTTTCAGGAGACACTGGTAACGGTGAAATAATTTTGGATACTCTGAATGTTTTAGCGACAAAAAAATTCGTGACTGCCTACGGAATCGCACTCGTGTATGCAGGACTCGATAACAAAGAGCGGGCTTTTGCCTGGCTAAATAAGGCTTATGAAGAACGCTCCAACTGGCTGGTTTGGCTTCGGACTGATCCCCGGTGGACTACTATCCGAAACGACAAACGATTTGCCAAATTGGTAAACGATGTCGGCCTGCCGGAATAAGCGATATTTTTTAAATAGAGAGCATGTTGGTTGTATAAAAAAGGGGGCATGTTTTTATCAATGCATGCACCATCTCAAACATGCAGATCACCTTTCAAAAGTAGCGGATCAATCAATAAAGCGGAATAAAAAAAATAGTGCTGATATTTTAGAAAATAATTCAGGTTGGGTTGTTTACTTTTAGAAAAGCATCTCTTATTTAGTTTTAATTCTTTCTATTATGCCTGGCTATCATAAATACACCAGGTTTGTCATTCGCGGTATCAAAAAATATTGCAGGAAATGTTATAGTTTACCCTTTACCGTATTTCTTTTTTGTTGTGTTCCCTGCCTGGCACAACGGGCAAAGATCGATAGCCTCAAAATCACATTAAGATCTTTGAATGACAGCGGTGAAGTAGACTGCCTGAATGTATTGAGCCTCGCCTATACTTATTTGAATGCAGATACTGCCAAAGCATTTTCACAGGAAGCTTTTACGAAAGCATCTGCCATCAATTATTTAAGTGGAAAAATAAGTTCGATAAACAACCGGGCACGCATCGAAGGTCATGCGCTTCGCAATTTTATACAGCAGGAAAAACTTAGCAGGCAGGCGCTGCAATTGTATCAACCTGCGGCAGGTGAAAAAGTATTGGCAGAAGCTTATATGAACCTGGCGCTGGCATTTTTTTACCAAAATGCTTTCGACAGTTCTGTGGCAGTGTGTAAAACGGTAATGGAATTTTCTAAAAAAACAGGTGATCAAAAAACGACCGGCGAAGCGCTCGGTTTAATGGGCTCCATTAGCCTGGAAACAGGCAACTATGATGATGCATTTGATTATTTTAATGAAAGCCTGGCAATATTTAAAAGCATTACCGACAACTATAACGCATCAATCTTATTGGCAAGGATCGGGGACCTGTACCGGTTGGCTGGTGACCAAAAAACAGCCCTGAATTTTTATTTTCAAAGTTTGGGATATCCCAAGGGACCAACGTTGGTGTGGCACCCGCTGGCTGACCTCGGTGATACCTATTATTCCCTTCAGCCTTTTGATGCCGCCGGTTATGAACAGGAAAAATACGCACAGACAATAAAATCGCTGACTGTACGGAGTAATTACTTAAGCAACAGCGCCATACCAATCGCCGAAATGCATATTGCTAATAAAGAATACGATACGGCGATAGTGTTGCTTGCAGGCGAGCTTAAGACAGCAAACATTGAAAATGACAGGAATAAAATGATGCGTTTGCTACTCGACCTGGGCCGGGCTCACGAAGGAAAAAACAATTACAAAAAAGCGTTCGCTTATACCAGTGCCCTGGTTCGGGAAGCCAAAAGTCAGCATGCCAAACAGTACCTGAGAGACGGCTATCGCTTAACATACCTGTTGTATGATCACCTGCATAAATTCGACAGTGCTTATGCCTATCACCTGCAATATACCAGCATGAAGGATTCGGTAGCGCTGGATGATTTTGGTAAAAAGCTTGCCCTATTTAAAGCAGCAAAGGAAAACGAAAAAAAGCAAGCGCAAATCGAACTGCTCAATAATGAAAACCTCATCAATGAGCAAAAATTACAGCTTAGTGAGCAGCAGCTTGCCAGCGGATCCCTCCAAAAAAATATGTTGATGGTTGGGGTATTGTTGTTGCTGCTGTTTGGTTTTATTGTTTTTCGGAATATAATGCTGATTCAAAAGAATGAAACAAACCGACACGAGATAGAGAAGAAAGCATTAAGCCTTCAAAAAATGGAAAGCGAAAGAACAAAGCAGGAACTACAGCAGCAGGCGTCCGAACTGGAAATGAAAGCACTTCGCTCGCAAATGAACCCACATTTTATTTTTAATTCGCTTAATGCTATCAATGTATTTATTATGGAGAATAATAAAGTACAGGCATCCAAATACCTTACAAAATTTTCAAGACTGGTACGGTTGATATTGCAAAACTCACAGGCTGCTTTAATATCGCTTGAAAGCGAGCTGGATGCTTTAAAATTATACCTCGATCTGGAAGCATTGCGTTTTAATAACCGTTTTGTATTTGCCGTTTTCGTGGATAAGGAGCTTGATACGCTGATGTTAAAAGTGCCGCCGCTTATCATTCAGCCATATGCCGAAAATGCTATTTGGCATGGCTTAATGCATAAAGCAAATACGGGACACTTGCAGGTGGACGTTTATGCAGATGGCACACAACTCTGTTTTAAAATAACAGATGATGGTATTGGCAGAAAAAAAGCAACGGAGTTAAAAAGTAAATCTGCGTCGGCGCATAATTCAATGGGAATGCAGATTACTGCCAACCGGATCGCCATGCTCAAACAGGAAGACAGTGCCGGCAATCAAGTTAAAATAACTGACCTGGTACTCGCTGATGGCAGTATAGGTGGAACAGAAGTGATACTAAATATTCCTTTTTTATATGATTAAAGCCATTGCAATAGATGATGAAGAACACTGCCTGAAGTCATTAAGTATGCAGCTTGCCGATTTTTGTGCGGTCGTAACTTTAGTAGCATCATGTAACACAGCGGAAAAAGGATTGGAAGCCATAAAAAAGTTTGAGCCTGATCTTGTGTTTCTTGATATTGAAATGCCTGTAATGAATGGCTTTGAATTGCTGGAGCAATTTTCAGAAATAAATTTTGCAATCATTTTTACCACCAGCTACGATCAGTATGCTATCAAAGCATTTAAATTTAGCGCCCTTGACTATCTTTTAAAACCAGTTGATCCGGACGAACTGCAGGTTGCCGTTCAAAAGGTAATTGAAAACCGTCATTTGCCAATGGCAGAGCAATTCCAGATATTATTAAAA
>JBKJNG010000221.1:0-7180 GCA_046596065.1 Phnomibacter sp.
GCAAATCGAGCAAATACAGGAACTTATAGATCTTGGCGTTGACTTGCTCATCGTCTCCCCAAATGAAGCCGCTCCCATTACTTCTATTGTTGAAAAGGCTTATGAGAAAGGCATTAAAGTGATTATTGTTGACCGTAAAACATTATCGGATAACTATACCGCCTATGTGGGTGCCAGCAATTACGAAGTGGGTGCCACTGCCGCAACCTTTGCCAATTCCGTACTAAAAGGCGGTTGAAACATATTGGAAGTATCTGATCTGCCAGGCTCTTCAGCAGATATTGAACGGAATAAGGGTTTTACTGAAACGCTAAAAAATTACCCTGGTATAAATTATGTTTCAAAGATTTATGAGCAAGGCGACGAATACCCTTCGGAGGAAAATGCGACCCGTTTTTTAAAAAGTCATTCGGATATACAATTAGTTTTCGCCCAAAACGACCGGCTTGCCTTTTCAGTCTACAATGCCTGCAAAAAGCTGGGTATAACGCAAAAAGTAAAGATTATAGGGGTAGACGGACTGGTAGGAGAAAATGGTGGAATAAACCTCGTTGAGAAAGAAATATTAAAAGGAACGGTATTGTACCCAACCGGCGGCGAAGAGGCAATTCTTACTGCTTTAAAGGTGCTTTATAAGAAACCTTACAAAAAAGAAAACCTTTTAACAATCACCATCATAGACTCTTCCAATGTGAGAATTATGAAGCTTCAGGCCGAAAAGGTGTTGTCACAGCAAAAAAATATCGACAGAAGCCAGCAGAAGATAGAAGAGCAGGCAATTATTAGCCGAAACCAAACCAATACCATCTATGCCATTTCTTTTTTACTTGCACTGGCACTAATACTTGGAGGCATTACCTATTTCTACCTGAATGAAAACCGCAAAATAAATCGCAAACTGGAATTTCAGAACGAAGAGATATTGAGCCAGCAGCGCCAGTTGATTGAAATATCTGCTTTGGCAAAAGAGGCAACGGAAGCAAAATTTAATTTTTTCACGAATATTTCCCATGAATTCCGAACGCCATTAACACTCATCATGGCACCGCTGGAGGAATTATTGGCCAGCAGGATGCCAGCCACTAACAATTTGCACCTTCGGATGATACAACGAAATGTTTTCAGGTTACTGAAAATGGTTAACCAACTGATAGATTATCGTAAAGTGGAGCTGAATAAAATGGAATTAAGGGCCAGTAGCAACGACCTTGTTCATTTTACCAAAGAAGTGGTTGAAGCTTTTTCTGAGACTGCCCGCAAGCGTGGCATTGACCTGCGCTTTTTTACAGCTGAAAATAACCTGTTGGTTTGGTTTGATGTGAACATGCTGGATAAAGTGTTGTTCAATATGCTGTCGAACGCTATAAAGTTTACCCGCGACGATGGAAGTATCGAATTGTTTATTGAAAAAAGCGCCGATGGACGCTTTGCATTGGTTTCGGTAAAAGACAATGGCGTTGGTATGAAAACCGAAGAAGTGGCACATGCGTTCGATCTTTTTTACCAGGGAGGCTACGAAACCTACAATGGATCGGGTATTGGATTATCGCTTTCAAAAGAACTGGTTGAACTGCATAAAGGAAAAATAACCCTGGAAAGTGAGCCCAAAAAAGGAACCACCATCCGTGTTGAATTACCGCTCGGCACCAACCATTTACAATTAAACGAAATGGTGTTAAACGACGAAACCAACGACCTGCTGCTAAAAGAAAATGCAGGTGTTTACACAGCCGATCTTATGCCGGTTAGTAACGGGTATGAAGATGACGCCGATAAAGAATTAAGTCACGAATACACCATTTTAGTAGCTGAAGACAACAGCGACCTGCTGGGTTTTTTGAGCATGCGCCTGGGTAAATCGTATGATATTATTCTTGCCGAAAATGGGCAGGATGCCATCAGCAAGGCTTTTGAAGAGCTGCCTGATCTTGTAATAAGCGATGTAATGATGCCTGGCAAAAGTGGGTTTGAGCTGACGAAAATTCTAAAAACCGATGTGCGTACTTCTCATATTCCGGTGATTTTACTTACCGCAAAAACCGCCGTTAACCAACAGATTGAAGGATTTAACCGGCTGGCGGACGCCTATATTGTAAAGCCCTTTAATGTGGAAGTGCTGGAGAATAATATTAAAAGCATACTAAACAACCGACGCCGCATGAAAGAGCATTTTACAGCCAGTAACAATATAGATCCAAAATTGCAAAACCTTAAGAAAAACGACCGCCGTTTTGTGAATGAATTCTGTTCTTATATTGAAGCTAACCTTTCCAACGAAAGCTTGCGGGTAGAAGATATTTGCAGCCAAATGAGTTTGTCGAGAGTACAGTTATACCGGAAAGTAAAAACGCTGCTTGATTGCAACGTAAATGAATACATCCTAAATACCCGTTTGCAAAAAGCCAAATATTTTCTGCAACATGAAGACCTCTCCGTTTCTGAAATATCATTCAAAGTCGGCTTTGCTTCGCCGGGTTATTTTTCCACTGTTTTCCGCTCAAAATTCGGCGTAGCTCCAAAAGAATTTAGAGAGAAGGCTTAACAAAAATCATTCAAGTCAAAAATGTTTATTTCAATATATGAAATAGGTCATTGGCATGATCTGTAACTGTAATGCAGGAAAAGAAACTTTGGCTTAACCTGCAAAACAAGCAGTGAGAAAAATTCTACCCAAAATAAAAATTTGTTGTTACTGCGGTTCTTGTTTGTCAATTTAAAACTTGAAAAGGCTTTTACGGCATTAAACAAATTACTAATTTGAAAGCCAGCCAGGCTGTAATTTCCATCGGCCTAAGCCCTTCTTTGCTATTGGCTTAATTTTTTTAAACTTCCCATCATTATTTAAAATTATTAAAGCTAAAACCTATGTTGAACGGTACAATGATTCAATACTTTCATTGGTATACTCCGGCGGATGGCAGTTTCTGGAAAGAAGTGGCAGACCGTGCTGAATGGCTTAAACAAATTGGAATTACCAGTGTTTGGTTACCTCCCGCGACTAAAGCTACCTCCGGCAGTTATAGTGTTGGTTATGATGTTTATGACTTATATGACTTGGGCGAATTTGACCAAAAAGGAAGCATAAGAACCAAGTATGGCACAAAAGAAGATTATAAACTAGCGGTGCAGGCACTTAAAAAAAATAGCTTGCAGGTTATTGTAGATGTAGTGCTAAATCACAAAGGTGGCGGCGATGAAACTGAAAAGTTTTATGCGGTGAAGGTTGACGAGCATGACAGAACAAATGCTGTAACAGAGCCGGTAGAAATAGAAGCTTTTACCAAATTTACTTTTCCCGGAAGAAAAGGGAAATACTCCGATTTTATTTGGGATAACCATTGTTTTACAGGCGTGGATTATAACCATGCAGATGGAGAAACGGCCATTTATAACATACACAACAAATGGGGCACAGATTGGGATGAAGTGGTTGACGATGAAAAAGGCAATTATGATTTTTTAATGTATAACGATATAGAATATCGTAACCCGGCAGTGCGGGAAGAATTGTTAAGATGGGCAATTTGGTATCATGATGAGATAGGTTTTGATGGCGTAAGGCTGGATGCCGTAAAGCATATCTCTCCTTATTTCTATAACGAATGGCTGGCGAAATTAAGAGAAGCGACAGGCCAGGAGATTTTTGCTGTAGGTGAATACTGGGCTCCGGGAAATCTTGATCTATTGCTTCGATATATTAATGCAACCGAAGGCAACATGACGCTTTTCGATTCTTCACTTCATCATAATCTGCACAATGCATCAAAAGCTGGAAACGATTATGATTTACGTACCATCTTTGATAACACGCTTGTAAAAACGATGCCGGAAAAAGCGGTTACGGTAGTCGACAACCACGACACACAGCCATTGCAGGCACTTGAAGCGCCGGTTGAAAAATGGTTTAAACCAATAGCATATGCATTGATTTTACTGCGGCAGGAAGGTTACCCCTGTATATTTTACCCCGACTTATATGGCACCAGTTATACCGACAAAGGAAAAGACGGAAACGACTACGAAATATTTTTAGATAAGATAATGGAATTGGAGCCCTTACTTAAAGCACGTGTTCAAAATGCACATGGCGTACAACGTGATTATTTCGATCATGCCAACTGCATAGGATGGACTAGAGAAGGTGATGATGAACACGAAGGTTGTGCCGTTTTAATTTGTAATGGTGATGCAGGTAATAAAACTATGGAAATTGGAAGCCGTTATGCAGGAGAAAAATTTGTTGATCTTTTACAAAAACATCCTGCGGAAATAACAATTAATGAAGAAGGATGGGCTGAGTTTTTTGTAACGCCGGGATCTGTAAGTGTGTGGGTTAAAAAGGCCCGGGTTGCCAAAATCATATGATAAAGCGGAACCCTATGTGAGACCTTTTAAGAAGAAACGCGGGAAGCAGATGAGATCTTTCAACGCTAAAAATAAAAAACGCCCCCAAGTAGACACAAGGGGGCTTAAAACCCTAAACCCTTAAACAACTGTGAAAATAGAGCGATCTTTCAACATGTACAAAATTTAATTATTATTTAATAATTTGTATCATATTCTGAGATGTTTTTTTGAGTTTGCAGGATCTTTAATAGTTGCGACCATCATCAATTTCAAAAAAACCAGCGGTATTTTTGAACGGCAAATGCGCTATTACTTTGCTGGTTCATATCATTGTCGTAACCTTAAACCTTATTAATGCTACCTTTCTATACAGTCTGGATATTTAATCTTGTTTTATTCCCATTCTTTTCTGCCCCGCATTAGCTACTTTTAAATTGCAATTTGTTGCCTCTTCAAAAAACTTTGCATGAAAAAGCCCCTTGTCATTTTAACTGCTTTATTGGTGCTTATTTGCAGCCATTCAATAGCTCAAAAAATAATAATGAAAATTGATGGTATAACTGCAGTAGCCGGGGAGGAAGTACGGGCGGTGGAGTTTAAAATTACCGCTGCAACCAGCTGGTCGCTTGGCGGCGGCGCCAGCGTTGGCAAACCTAAACTCGGCGATTTTGTCATAAAAAAAACAAATAATACGTCTACCAACGAGCTGTCTAAAAAGATACTGACCGGTGCGGGAATTCCCCTTGTAATATTTGAATACTATAGTGCGGCAGATGACAAACTTCCTTATTTTACCATTACGCTAAAAGATGCATTTGTTTCTAATTTCTTTTGGCTTAGCCCCGAATGTCCTACCTGTTTAAAGCTGGAGCACCAGGTTGCATTTGTACCCAAAATAATTGAAACTTTTGATGCAGTTACAGGGAAAACAGTTGGTTATAATATAACCACCGGAATAGCTTATTAATTATGGCAAAACTTTTATTATCGCTATTGTGGATATTGTTTATCGCAAACTCCTTACTGGCACAATTGGGGGCCAGTAACATTGGCGATATCACCCTAGCAACTGACAGTATTGGGTTGACAAATATTGGCAAAGCTGCCACACAAAAATGCGCTATACCCGGACCCTGCGGAACTGCCTGTTCGGTATACACTTTTACAGGAGCAGGCAATTGGAATATTGAAGGGAACTGGGAAGGCAATCTTACTCCGCCCGCTGTACTTTCCGGTTGTTTCAAAATAATTATTAACCCAACCAATAATGCGGAGTGCATTTTAAACATCCCCATTCAACTGCTGCCACCCGGCGCTACACTTACAGTAATAGAAGGAAAAAAATTCAGAATACCAGGCAACCTTGTAATACAAAAACAGTAAAAACCAGCATAGGCTAAAAAAACATGCGGTACAAAAGTTCCGCTCGGTTTTTATGTTTTAAGTTCTGTTTTATTCTTTTTCACCCGACTCCAAATTCTCAAGCATATCTTTTGTCATGCTGTCCAGGCCGTAGGCTTCTTTCCAGCCCCAATGGTTTCTTGCTTCGCTGTCATTAATACTTTGCGGCCAGCCATCAGCAATTTGCTGGCGGTAATCGGGCTGGTAGCTGATGGTAAAAGCCGGGAGATGTTTTTGTATGGAAGCTGCTATTTCCGCAGGCGAAAAACTCATTCCTGAAATATTATACGAATGCCTTGTTTTGATATTTTCGATTGGCGCTTCCATTAGTTCAATAGTAGCCCTGATGGCATCGGGCATATACATCATAGGCAGGTAAGTATCTTCTTTCAAAAAACAAGTATAGCTGCCTTCCTCAATGGCCTCGTGAAAAATTTCAACTGCATAATCGGTAGTGCCGCCACCGGGTGAAGATTTGTAACTGATTAACCCAGGGTAGCGTAAACTTCTTACATCAACACCATAACGCTGGTGAAAATAATTGCACCAGAATTCACCGGCATACTTACTGATCCCGTATACCGTAGCAGGTTCAATAATGGTATGCTGCGGGCAGTTTTGCCTGGGAGATGTGGGGCCGAAAACAGCTATGGATGATGGCCAGTAAACCTTGGTCAATTTCTCTTCGCGGGCAATATCAAGCACGTTTAAAAGTCCCTGCATATTCAGGTGCCAGGCAAGCCCGGGATTTTTTTCGCCGGTAGCGGAAAGGATGGCTGCGAGTAAATAGATCTGCGTAATGTTTTGCCGTATCACCTGTACATGCAGCATCTCCTTATTCATCACATCAAGGCTTACATAAGGCCCTGTACCCTGCAGCAAAGGGTTCTGTTCCCGCAAATCACTGGCTATTACATTGCTGTTGCCGTACAGGCTGCGCAAAGCCAGTGTAAGCTCCACTCCTATCTGGCCTGAGGCACCGATGACGAGTATTTTTTCCTTTACCATAAGTGATAGTATTACAGTTAACAGTTAACGGACATTCCAGGTGTTTTTTACCAGGTTATCGATCTTGCATTGTCGTAAATACACGTTTAGTATCAAGAAAACTATTTTACCAGCCCAAACTTTATTAAGCCATTCTATCAACTGCCAATGAAGCTACATTCTTGCGGGCACCGCGATACCCAACAACCTCATGGCGTTTTTTATAACATAACCGGTAAGCTGGCTAATATTTAAACGCAGTTGTTTTTTCTCTTCCGACTCAGCATTTGCAATGCTGTGTTCTGTATAAAAAGAATTGAAAGTCTTTGCAAGATTGAATACGTACAAAGCAATGGCAGAAGGATTCATGTCCTTAGCCGCATCTGCAATAACAGTACTGAATTGTTCCAGCGCAACGATCAATGCTTTTTCCAGCGGCAAAAGA